>MIEI01000054.1 GCA_002095305.1 Pantoea brenneri | reverse complement strand
TATAATAATTAGTAAAAATGGATTGCTGGAAGATGTTAATAAATTAATTAATTAAATGATGATGCAGGCAGTAATAATCATGATGAGTTGAAAATGGTAACTAATAGCAGTGATTCAAAATGAATTCATCTCTGCACAGATAGTGATTCTCCTTACGCATTAGGTTATTGATATCATTTCTTATTGATTGTACTTTCATTTTCATATAATAATTTCTGTTGTCAGGTGATTGTAAGAATGACACAGGCTGTATTGTCAGAGGGTAATTTAAAACGTGATGCACAGGGATAATAAAATGAGTGCAGGGAGCAAAGAAGGAACGCTGCGGCGTATGACATTAGGCGAGATTACTATGGCGCGCCGGGTTTATGGCAACAGCATAACGTATAATCGGGTGTGGATTCACTGTGATAGCTACCTGCCTTTCGGATTACAGAAGTCAAATTACGCTATGACGCCAAACGGTGAGTTATGGTATCGAAAAATAATGTACAAGGATGATTTTTCTTCAACATCAGTGCTGATAGAAGACAAATATGTTTTTATCCATGAATTAGGCCACGTCTGGCAGCACCAGCATGGTCAATGGGTCAGGTTTAGAGGAGCATTTAGCTGGGCGGCCGGGTACACATACAAACTGGATAAGGTTAAGCTAACGGATTACGCTCTTGAGCAGCAGGCTTCAATCCTGGCAGACTACTGGCTTTTACTGGTTTATAGTCTGGAAAAATGGTCGTATTATCAGAGACCCGGCCGTATAGGAAAATACAGAGGAACGGATAATCTTAGGGAGATCCCTTCACTTTATCAGCGCGTGATCAGTGGAGAAATAAGGTAAGCACTATGAAAAAATATCTCTTGCTGATGACAACGTTTTTTATAACTGGCTGTCCTGGCCCGGGTGACCGTATGGTGTCGCGTGAGTCGACAACGGTTGTTACTCATGGCGATCAGGTTTGTATCGTATCAACGTTGCACCCGGACGAGAAAATTACTGCAGTTCAGGTTAATAACGAAACAAATTACCTCCTGCATAAAACCTTTGATGATAACCCGGTCTATGTTCTTGAAAATAAATGCCTGCCGCTTTTTGGCATCCGTGTCATTCCGGGTCATCGGTATTCCTTCGCCTACGATATAACTTCGAAAAGGCAGGGATCTTATTTACTGACATCAGAGTTTTCTGTCAGGCTTGACGATGCAGGGCTGCTTAAGGTCTTCTGACGCGACTAAGCTCCCGGCTTTAAAATGCTCCAGCGCTTGTCATTCCTGAGCCGGGAAGCAGTTTAAAAGCCAAATAATCAGGGGCACGTTATCTGGCATCACCACGATAAATAATTATATGTCGACAGAGGATGCAGAATGCTACCGGCAGTAAAAATGCTGATAACCACCAATCCGTCCACATAACCTTAAAAAAACGGCCAGCGCAGCAGAGCGCACTGCTCTCCGCCACGCTGGCCGTTGCGATTTACCGTCAGCGGCACCTATCAGCTACCTAACATCACGCCATCTTCAGCCGCTGCAGCCGTTTCTCGCGGCGGATTTTGCGCTCTTCCATCACTGCCACCATCGCCATCAGAGTGATACAGGCGATAGCGGCGGCATCCAGCGCGGCAAAGGTGCCGGCCCAGCCGGTCAGGCCGAATATCGGCGTGCCGTCGGCGATCATGCCCAGGCCGAGTTTGGCGAAGCTGTCGCCAATCAGATAGGCGAAGGTACCTTTGATGCCATCCGCTGCGCCGATGGCTTTTTTCGGCACAAAGCCGACCGCGGCGACGCCGATTAACAGCTGCGGACCAAATACCAGAAAACCGAGCGCGAACAGCGAAGCCAGATAAATATACTGGTTGCTGGCATGCTGATAGATCCCCAGCGTGGCGATAATCAGCGCCAGCGCCACACAGGCCACCAGCCCGCGACGACCGTTGGCCAGATCGGATAACCAGCCCCACAGCAGCGTGCCGACCAGCGCGCCGACTTCAAACAGGGTAAAGCCCTGAATCGCCACCTCTTTAGAGAGTTTCAGCTCCTGAAACGCGTAAACGGTTGACCACTGATCGATGCCGATGCGCACCACATACAGGAAGATATTGGCGAAGCACAGCAGCCAGATCACTTTGTTTTTCAGCACGTACTCAACGAAGATCTGCCATTTGGTCATCGACTCATCTTCGGCTTCTTTATCTTCTTCGCTCAGCTCTTCACCAAACAGCTCTTCGGCTTTGCCCAGCCCATACGACTCCGGCGAATCACTGCCGAAACGCAGACCGATAAAGCCAACAATCAGCGCAATAATCGACGGGAAGATAAACATCCCAATCACGTGGCCGTCGAACAGATAATTGGCACCAAACAGCGCCACGCCTGCCGCACCGGCACCGCCGAGGTTATGCGAAATATTCCACATCCCCAGATAGGTGCCACGCTTGCGGCGCGGGGTCCATTTAGTGATGGTCGAGTAGCTACAGGAGCCGCCGGTACTCTGGAAGAAACCGCTCAAGGCATAAAACGCAATCATCAGGAACAGACTGACCGATCCGGTGCCCATGCTGGCGCTGAAGCCGAGCATACAGATGGCCGACAGGATCAGCATAAACGGCAGGAACTGCTTGGTGTTTTTGCCGTCGGCGTAATAGGAGACCAGCGTTTTACCGACGCCGTAGGTGATCGAGAAGCCGAGACCAATCATCCCCAGCTGCGTCATGCTTAGCCCGTAGGTGGTGATCATATCGTTCTGCGCAATGTTGAAGTTCTTGCGGATCAGATACATGGTCAGGTAGCCGATAAACACCACCAGATAGGACTGCATAAAGGGTCTGAACCACAGCTTGCGCCGCTCGTCGAGCGGCAGGTCCAGGGTCGGTTTGCGCACCTGATTAAGAAAGGCCAGCATGGATGGGGGTTCTCCTGGTTGGAAAAGCTGCAACGGGCAGCGAATGGCTGGCATTGTAAAAATCAGCCGCCCGCCTGGCCTGAGACAGCCGCCAGGCGAAACCAGGAAAATTTCTTAGTTTTGCCCCACATGCGGCAAAAAGGAGAGGCGCATCACGCTTCGTCGACCGGACGCGGCGCCTGCGCATTGAGGAATGGCAGCAGCAGCAGTGCGGAGATACCGGCCGCAATCGCAATCACCGCAAAGAAGCCGCTCCAGTGCCAGCTGTCGATCACCCACGCCAGCGGCCAGCCGGAGAGCGACGCGCCAAGATAGGCGAACAGCCCGACAAAGCCGGTCGCCGCACCCGCCGCCTCCTTGTGAGAACACTCGGCCGCCGCCATGCCAATCAGCATCTGCGGACCCGAGATAAAGAAGCCGGTAGTGAAAAAGCACGCCGTCTGCATCACGTAACTGGTGAACGGCATCAGCCACAGCGATCCCACCGACAGCAGAATCCCGGCGGCGAAAATCAGGTTCATCGGGCCGCGGTTGCCGTTAAACAGCTTATCCGATCCCCAGCCGGCCACCAGCGCGCCGATAAATCCGCCCAGCTCAAACATCGTCACCGCTGAATTGGCGGTTACCAGATCGACGCCCAGCGTCTCCGAGATGTAGAGATTGCCCCAGTCGTTGATCGCCGCGCGTACCACGTAAACCAGCACATAACACAGCGCCAGCAGCCAGATGTAGGGGTTCAGCAGCACGTAGCGGGTGAGGATCGCTTTGCGGCTCAGGCCCGCGCCTTCCTGCTGCTGCGCCATCTCCATCTCATCCTGCCGCCAGTCGCCGACCTCGGGCAGGCCAACGGTCTGAGGCCGATCGCGCAGTCGCCAGCAGAGAAACAGACCGGCCAGAATCGCTAATCCGCCGGCCACCATCATCCCGCTGCGCCAGCCGTAATGCAGCGCCACCGCCCCGATCATCATCGGAATCAGTGCGCCACCGACGTTGTGCGCGGTGTTCCACAGCGCCCACCAGCCGCCACGTTCGTTACGCGAATACCAGGCGGTCAGCAGGCGGGCGCAGACCGGCGCGCCCCAACCCTGGAAGAAGGCGTTAACCGCCCACAGCAACGCAAAGGCCCACAGCGAGGTGGAGAAGCCGAACAGGATGTTCACTACCCCGGTGGCAATCAGTCCCAGCCCCATAAAGTAGCGGGCGTTGGAGCGGTCGCTGACGATGCCGGAGAAAAATTTCGACAGGCCGTAGGTGATGTAAAACAGCGTCGCCAGCAGGCCGATATCGGTACGGGTCATCACGCCGCTGGCGAGGATCTCCGGGGCGGCGGCGTTGAAGCTTTTGCGGGTGAAATAGAACAGCGCATAGCCCAGCCAGATGGTCACCATGATATGCCGTCGCCAGTAGCGATAGCGGCGATCGATCTCCGCTTTATCCTGCAGCGGGGCAGCGTTGGCCGGGGTTTTCAGAAAGCTAAACACATTCACTCCTCACACCGTACGCAGCGGCAAATGAACGCTGACGCGGGTGCCGTGGGTACAGGATATCGCCAGCGTGCCGCCCAGCGCGGCCACCCGTTCGCGCATTCCGGCCAGACCAAAACCCTGCTGGCCGGAACCGGACGGCAGGCCGCAGCCATCATCTTCAATCACCAGCATCACTCGTTCATCCTGCTGCCAGCCTTTGAGCATCACCGCACTGGCGCTGGCGTGCTTCACGATATTGTTCAGGCCTTCCTGGCAGACGCGAAACAGCGTGACGCGCTGGCCTTCGCTGAGCAGGTTCTCATCAATGTGCCAGTCGAGATGGCTGACGATACCGCGATCGTCGAGTTCCATCTCACGCATCAGCGAGCGGACCGCCTGCTCCAGCGAGAGATCGTCTAACTGACGCGGCCGTAACCGTCCCAGCAGTCGCCGCACCGAATCGTACACTCCCAGCGACAGCTGCTCGATGTGCGCGCCGCTCTGGATCACCCGGCCATTATCGGGCGCCAGCCGCTGGACGATGCCCGCCTGGGTACGAATCGCGGTGATGGTCTGGCCAATGTCATCGTGCAGCTCACGCGCTACCTCCTGGCGCACGCTCTCTTCGGTCTCGACCAGACGTTCAGCCAGCCGCCGGTTGCGCGCCAGCTCATGCTGCAGCGACTGATTAAGCTCACGCAGCCGCTGGATACCGGCACCGAGCAGCAGTCCGGTCAGGCTTTGCGCCAGCAGCGATAGCAGCAGATCAACCGGATGATCGTGCCAGGTCTGGCTGGCAATCAGGGCAATGGCGTTCATCAGGGTGGCGATCAGCGCACCCTGCCAGCCGTAGTGCCACGCCAGCGCAATAATCGGCAGCGCCAGACAAAATGGCGTAAAGCGCGCCAGCTCTGCCGGCAGGCCAAGCTGCAATCCCAGGCTGATGATAAACAGCAGCAGATACCAGATAAGATGTCGGGCGCGCCAGTTAACCGGCTGGGAGATCAGCGCCGGTCCCAGCGGCTGCCAGCGGGTACGGGTGAGATAGTGCCAGATGACCAGGCAGGTAGGGGCCAGCGTCAGCCCGCCGGTGAGCGTCAGCAGCAGGGCGTTCAGCATCTCCTGCTGACCGGCCCACGGCAGCGATTGCAGCAGTGCGGCGGCGATCAGCGCGGCACCCTGACGCAGCAGCGTGCGCCAGTCGCGCTGGTGGCGATAACGGGAGATCAGCGCCACCGGCAGCAGCGTCAGCACGCCGCCGACCATCAGCAGTGGCAGATGCGCCAGCGCGACCTGGTGCGACAGCCAGATCAATAGCATCCACTCGCTGGCCAGCAGCACCGGCCAGTAGCCGCGCGGACATTGCAGCATCAGGCCCAGCCGCAGGCCAAACGGAAACAGCAGCACCGCCAGCTCGGGCCGTTGCACCAGATGCAGGCTGATGCTCCACAGGCAGAACCACGCCGCCGAAAAGATGCAGACGCTGGCGGCCACTGATATCAGCCGCGACAGAAGCGGCGTCATTGCCAGCCGTCAAACATGCGGCGCGCCAGCTCGACGTCGTTGCTGACGCCGAGTTTTTCCATCAGGTTGGCGCGGTGGACGTGAACGGTTTTTGGCGACAGGCCCAGCTCGGCCGCAATGGTTTTCACCGGCATCCCCTGCGACAGCTTCTCGGCCACCTGGCGTTCGCGTCGGGTCAGCGGGTCCTGACGTCCGGCGGCCAGCTTAAGGGCGATCTCCGGCGTCAGGTAACAGTCACCGGCCGAGACCGTGCGCACGGCAGCGATCAGCTCATCGGGGCGACAGCGTTTGGAGAGATAACCGCGCGCGCCGGCGTTAAGCGCCTGCTCCACCAGCGCCGGACTGTCGTGTACCGACAGCATAATGGTGGCTAAGCCGGCGGGAAGCTGGCTCAGCAGTTCCAGACCGGAGAGATCGGGCATCGAGATGTCGCAGATACAGACCTGCACGCCGCGTCCCGGTAAACCCGCCAGCGCCTCACGGCCCGATCCAAACTCGGCCACAACCTGAAAATCGGGTTCCAGTCCCAGCAGTTGGGCAAACCCGGAGCGGACGATCAGGTGATCGTCAATAAGCGCGATGGTAATCATGATGCGTTCCTGGCGGGTAAATTCGCGCTTACCTTAGCGATAAGCGCGTGGCTGTTCAAGTCGTGAGCAGTCTGGCACGAGGACGGTGGCGGGATGTTGATCCCGGTGGGATCGGAGCGATCGTCAGCGCAGCGGCAGGATCGTCTGGCGTGGCAGGCCGGGCGGCGATCCCGCTCCGGCCAGGTGACGAATTAATGCAGACAGCACTGCTTATATTTTTTACCGCTGCCGCACGGGCAGGGATCGTTACGACCTGGCAGCTTTTCTACCGAGATCGGCTTCTGCGGCACCGGCACCGCTTCAGGCTGGGAGATCCAGTGATCGTGCAGCGCCAGCGCAGCAGGGCGGATCGCCTCAATGCTGGCTTCCATCTCGTCCGGCGTCATCGCATCCAGTTTTTCGAGATTCTCTTCCACGCCGTGTAAGGCGATGGCGTCCAGCGCCGGTTGCAGATCCTGCGGCAGGGCAGACCAGTCGGTCAGCGATACGCCGCGCATGTAGCCGAAGCACCACTCTTCAACCACGGTAAATTCCAGACCTTCCATCTCACGGATGCCAAACAGCGGTTCGAACTGCTCAGGGAATTCAGACAGCCGGTCAGCCACATCATTCATGTGCTGAAAACAGAGCTCCATAAAACGCGTCATTTCACGTTCGTTGCTCCATTTTGGGATCTGCTTCTCGCCGCCCCACAGCGCCACCAGCCATTTGCTGGGTTCGACGGTGGTCGGTCCGGACAGCACGGCGGTCAGCAGACCGTCCAGCTCGGAGACATCCAGAATCGACGCTTCGCTGCCATATTTTTCCAGCATATCTTCCAGCCATTGCAGCTCTTTCTCGGACAGTGGGCCTTCTTTCATGCGGTTGCCTCCCGGGCATTTCAAAAATGTGAGCACGGCGTTCAAGCCATAAAGCCGCAGCAGTGTACACCCTTGCGCGCTGCAACACAGCTTACCTCAGGCCGGGCAGGTGGTTTCAGTTGCCGGCACGGCGACCCTCAATCCGCCGGTTACACCACTTTTAGTCGGTTTAGCGCGCTATAGCCGACTGTCGCTTTGTGATACATTTTTGCGCGACAGCGGGTCTGTTACATCACGATCAAACTTAATTAACTGATTATTATAATAAAAAATGAGAACAGACTTTTTCTCCGGTCGGGCGAGCACGCTTCGCACCTGGCGGGATCTCCACCGCCTTGCCTCAGGCCGATTCAGAATAATAGCCCTGCTGTGGCCTGCCATCATCCTGATCCTCGCGGGTTGTGGCACTCTGTCGCAGACGTCGGCCCCGGTCGGCGACCGCGTTTACCTGACTCACGCCACCTTCCATGAAAATGTTGACGACATTGTGCGTCACTACATGCAGCAAAAGCAGGTTCCCGGCATCAGCATTGCGATCGTTCATCGTGGTGGTCCGGCACAATTTTACGCTTATGGGGTGACCGATCGGCAGCACCGTTATCCGATTACGCCCGACACGCTGTTTGCGCTCGGTTCGCTGAGTAAAGGGGTGACGGCAGAGGTGATTATCCAGCTGGTGAATCAGGGCCAGCTGCACTGGCACGACACGCTGGCCGATCTGCTGCCTGGGGTGCGGCTGAGCGAGGACGCAAAACGCATTACGCTGCTGCAACTGGTCACCCACACCGCTGGTCTGCCGCGTCAGGATATGGACTTGCCGATGCTGCATCAGTTCATCCGCTATCTGGGCAATGGCGAAAACTTCTATAGCAATCTCGACAGCGATGCGCTGCTCGATTATCTCGCCGATTTCTCTGCGCCAGCGGTGCGCGTGCCGCATTACTCCAATCTCGGCTATGCGCTGCTCGGTTATATTCTGCGTGAACGCTTTCATCAGGATATCCAGTCGCTGGCCTCAACGCTGATTTTTACGCCGTTGCAGATGACGCACAGCAGCTTCCGGCCCGAAACGCTGGCCGGGTATCCGCTGCGCGCACTCGGTCACGCCGGCGATCAGCCCAAATTTATCGCCCGTGGCGCGCTGACGCCGGACTGGCATTTCCACGGCAACATGGTGGCGGCAGCCAGTCTTTACAGCAATGCACGCGATTTGATCGCTTATCTGCGTGCGCATCTGAGCGCCACCGGCGATCGGTCGCTGGATCAGGCCTTTGCCGCGGTGAATCGGGCGTGGTATCAACAGGGAAGCCAGGCACAGAATATCGCCTGGGTCACCGATCGGGTCGCGGGAGAGCAAATAACCTACCAGGTCGGTTACATTGGCGGCTATGCCAGCTTTATCGGCTACGATAAAGCCCGTGGCAACGCGATTGTGGTGCTGCAAAACGCCTTTAACTGGAGCAACTATTTAGGCATTGCGTTGTTGGTCGATCTGGCAACTAAGGATAGAGTGGTTGGACAGTAACCGGTGCGTGGTGAAACGAATAGCGTCGTCTTTCCTTACACTTAGCTTTGACGCGAGGGGAACTGTATCGCTATAAAGATTGTCTTTAGCCTGTCTACCGTCACTAAAATCAATTTAACGTGGAAATCATTATGCGCAGGACTCAACGTGTACTTTTCTCAATGGGATTACTGGTTGGCTCGCTGAGCCTGATCCCTGCTGTGCAGGCCGCCGGTGAAGCAACGGATACCGTTCCGCCGCCGCCACAGATTCAGCCTGCTAATCCTGATGCCCAGTCGCAGCCTGGCGCGGTTAACGCTCAGCCGGATGCCGGTGCCGCACAGACTGAGGCGCCATCCAGCTCACAATCGAATGATGGCATTACGCCGACCACGCCAGCGCCGTCGACTGGCGGACAGCCGAACTACGATCTCAACACCATCATCATCGACTACAAACAGTATAAAGTCGGCGACACGGTGCCAGAGAAGTACACTGATAAAACCTACACCATTACCGAGTGGCAAAAACGTAATCTGCCTGCGCCGCAGGAGAATACCCACTGGGCCTATATCAACGCCAATTACATCCTGATTACCAATGACACCGGCAAAATCGTCATGGGGAAATCGGGCGATATCTTCTTCCGCGGTTAAAATAAGCGGTTAAAAAATCAGCCGGTCAGCACGACCGGCTTTTTTTTAGCTGAAACGCTCCGCACCAAAGCTTGCCAGCATCGGATGTTTTTCGCCGCTGATCATCTCGTCCGCCAGTAATTCCCCGACAATCAGCGCCAGCGTGGCACCGGAGTGGCTGAACGCCACGTAACAGCCCGGCACCTTTTGCAGTTCACCCAGCACCGGATCGCCATCACCTGGAATCGGCTTGAGGCCAATCTTCCAGCTCTCAGCTTTGAGCGGCCGATCGCCACGCAATAACCGGCTGGCTTCCTGCGCCAGCTGCGCCACCACCTGCTCATCAATCCGGTATTCCCCGTCGGCCAGCGGCTGGATATCAGCTTCATACCAGTCGTGATCGAGCGCAAAACGGTTGCCAGGATTGGGACGAACCGCGGCGCGCGGGGTGTTCAGCACCGCTTTCAGCGGCTGGGCGGACGGTTCGGTGATCACCAGCATCGAAACCGGCGAGCCGTTGGGGATAGTCACACCGAGCGGTGCCACCACATCCGGCGTCCAGGGACCGCAGGCAACCAGCACCGCATCGGCGCGCAGCTCGCCTTTATCGCTACGAATGCCGCAGGCCCGGCCCCGATCGGTGATCACGCTGGCTTTACCGGCGTGTTCTACCACTTCGCCGCCCAGCGCGCGGAACTGATTGACCAGATAATCCACCAGATGCGGCAGGCTGACCCAGCCTTCACCGGGATTAAATATTGCCTGGGCCGCCAGCGCATCGGGATCGACTGCGGCATCCGCCTGCGCCACGTTTTCAGCCGTGATCAGCTGTGAATCGTAGCCGTGGGCTTTTTCATAGTCGTGGCGCGCCTCCGTCGCGGCAACATCGTTATCCGACCAGCAGATCCCGCCGTCAAACCGCAGCCAGTCGAGTGTCGGATGCCGGGCAAACAGGGTGCGATAGCGATCGATGCCGGCCATGCGTAGCGCATGATAAGGTTTCGACCGCTCGCCCGCTGAGTTGAGCCACGACAGCGAGCGTCCTGAGGCGCCGGAGCAGAGCGCGGCTTCGGTCACTAAGGTTACCGCTGCCCCGCGTTTCGCCAGCTCGAGCGCCGTCGATACGCCCAGCACGCCACCGCCCAGCACCACCACTTTCATTTCAGTTTTTACCGCCATTATCAGGTTCCTTACTCAGTTACAGCACTTCAGAGAGAAAACGTTGCAGGCGCGGTGACTGCGGCGCATCGAAAATAGCGGCTGGCGGCCCGGCTTCGACAATCTCGCCTTCGTCCATAAACACCACCTGATCCGCCACTTTGCGCGCAAAGCCCATTTCATGCGTTACCACCACCATCGTCATGCCGCGACGACAGAGATCGGCCATCAGCGTCAGCACGCCTTTCACCAGTTCGGGATCGAGCGCCGAGGTCGCCTCATCAAACAGCATCACCTCCGGATCCATCGCCAGCGCGCGGGCAATCGCCACCCGCTGCTGCTGGCCGCCGGAGAGATCGCGTGGCCGGTGATCGGCGCGCGGACCCAGACCAACCTCTTCCAGCCGCTGATGGGCAATCGCCATCGCCTGCGCTTTGGGCAAGCCTTTGACGCGCCACGGGGCCAGCGCCACGTTCTCCAGCGCGCTGTGATCGGGAAACAGGTTGAAGTGCTGAAACACCATGCCAATCCGCAGCCGCAGTGCGTCCGGTTTGTCGCGCAGTACCGATCGGTCGGCCAGCAGCACATCGCCCGATTTCGGTTCATGCAGCCGGTTAATACCGCGCAGCAGGGTCGATTTGCCCGAGCCGGATGGCCCGATAATGCAGGTGGTGCTGCCGGGCGCGACCCGCAGCGAGACGTTACGCAGCACCTCAATCGGGCCATAGGCGAGGGTCAGATCGCGCAGCTCCAGGCTGGCTCCGTGCCAGCTGGCGCTGGTTGTGCGGTTATTCATGGTTGCCTCCGGTCAGCGGGTGAGTGGCCAGCGCGCCGTTGGGCCGTCTGACTTCCTCCACCTCTTTTAAACCACTTTGCGGCGCGGTCAGGCGACGGCGGCCGGTGCGGTAACGCACATCCACGTAGTTGACCATGTGCGTCAGCGGCACGGTGATGATCAGATAGAACAGCCCGGCCAGCATCAGCGGCGACAGATTGCCGGTCAGCACCGCCGCATCCTGACCGACGCGAAACAGCTCGCGCTGCTGGGTCATCAGCCCCAGCAGATAGACCAGCGACGAGTCTTTAATGATGGCGATGAACTGATTGACGATGGCGGGCAGCACCCGGCGGATCCCCTGCGGGATCACCACCAGCCGCATCGCCCGGCCATAGCTCATCCCCAGCGCGCGACAGGCTTCCATCTGGCCGCGTTCGACGCTCTGAATGCCGGCGCGGAAAATCTCGCCCATGTAGGCGCTGGCAATCAGGCTGAGGGCGAAGATCCCCAGCGGGTAAGGCGTCGGACCGAACAGCTGATAGCTGAATCGCGCCAGGCCCTGACCAATCAGCAGGATGGTCAGAATCGACGGCAGACCGCGAAACAGATCGGTATACAGCCGGGCGGGCAGGCGCAGCCAGCGCGAGGGCGAAATGCCCATCAGCGCCAGCAGCAGGCCAAACAGTGTGCCAAGCAGGGTGGCCGCCAGCGAGATAATCACCGTATTCACCAGCCCGGTGGTCAGCATCTGCGGCAGCACTTCCCTCATTGAGGAAAAATCAAAGAAGGTGCGGGAAAGAATCGTGAGCAAGTCCATCGCCGTCTCCATGCAGTGCGGGGCATTCCCCGGTTAACTCAGGACGCGAACGTCCGCCACTTTACTGACCGCCAGGCAGATACTGTTTGGGCATTGGCGAGCCGGGGAACCACTTCTGATAGAGCCGCTGCCAGGTGCCGTCCTGCATCGCCGCTTTAATGGCGCTGTCCAGTGCGGCCTTAAAGGCGGGTTTGCCTTTGGCGATGGCGATACCGGCCGGGGCATCAAAAGAGGGGATATCGGCAGCAGAGACCAGCTTGAAGCGTTCGGCGTAGCTTTTGGCGGCCTCATAGTCGAGGAAGATGGCGTCGAGCGTGCCATTATTGAGCGCCGAGACCGCGCTGTTGTTATCCGGGAAGCGCACGATGTCGGTCTGGGTGAAGTGTTCCACCGCGTAGTTCTCCTGCAGCGTGCCCTGAACGACGCCAAGCCGCCGTTTTGCCAGACTGGCGACATTCTTCACGCCGCTGTCGCTGCGGGTCAGCACGGTGAGAAAGCCCGCCAGATAGCCAGTAGAGAAATCGACGGTTTTTTCACGTGCCGGGGTGATGCCGATCGCCGCGACCGCCGCATCATACTGACCGTTGGCGACCGCCGGCATGATGGCGGAGAAGTCCTGACCGACAAAATCGACCTTATCGATTCCCATGCGATGGGCGACATTTTTAAAGAATTCGACGTCAAAGCCGGTGAACTGACCGCTGGCATCGGTGAAGGTATAAGGTCTGGAATCGCCGACGCTGGCGACGCGTAGCTGGCCCGGTTCGATCAGGCCGTAGGGATTGTCATCGCTGGCAGCCAGCGTAGAGAACGAAAGTGCACAGAGTGCGAGCAGGGTGCTGAACATCTTACTGAACACAGTGCCGAACAGCATGCCAGGCCGTTTGCCCGGTTTGGTTTGCGATTTCATAGCTCATCCGTTTTTGCAGGTTTAAACATCAGAGACTGTTGAGCCGGTGATTATTTTTGAGACCGGTCTCAACGCAGGTGACACCTTGTGGACGTGGGCGTTGTGAGACCGGTCTCAAGGGGTTACAATGAGTTTAAGCACAGCCTTTTTTCGGCGTCAATCTTCCTGTCATCAACCTGTGATTCAAAATAATTATGACCAGCCAGAAATTACGTTCTAAAGCACCCACCGTGGCGGATGTGGCGCGCGCGGCAAAGGTTTCCAAGGCCCAGGCGGCGCGTGCGCTCGGGGGCTATGGCGCGGTCAGTGATGAGGTGCAGGCCCGGGTAAACAGCGCCGCTGCCGCACTGGGCTACCGTCCGAATGAGCTGGCGCGCAGCATGAATACCGGGCGCTCTAACACCATCGGTGTGATTGTCGGGGATATTGAAAATCCCCACTTCGGCCTCGCCCTGCGCGGCATGGCGGATGTGGCGCGTACCGCCGGTTACCATCTGCTGCTCAGCAACAGCGACGAAAAGCTGCAGGCTGAACAGGATGCGGTACGGGTGATGCTGGAGAAGCGGGTCGACGGCATTATCGTGGCCCCCAGTTGTTCAGAGCGCGATCAAAACAGCCATCTGATGCAGGTGCTGGAAGAGGGCCGGGCGCTGAAACTGTTCGATCGTGCAGTTACCGGCCTTGATGTCGAAGCGATCTGCTGTGAATTCACCAAAGTGGCGGCTGACGCCACCAGCCGGTTACTGCAGGCCGGCCATCGTCATATCGCCTATGTCACCAGCATGGCGCTGACCGGTGACTACCGTGCGCCAGCTGATTTTGGCCTGACGCCGGTTGCCCAGCGCGTCGGTGGCATGATGCAGGCGTTTGCCGCGGCGGGAGTGGAATTTGATCCGTCGCTGGTAAAAGTGAATGCGCTGGATGAAGCGCAGATCGCCCGCATCGTGGCTGAGCTGTGGCAGCGCCCGCAGCCACCCAGTGCGCTGGTGGCCTCTGACAGCGTAGTAGCGATGTGGCTGCTGCGTGAAGTGACGCAGCGCGGGCTGCGCATCCCGGCGGATCTCTCCTTCGTGATGTATGACAACTTTCCATGGAGCGAAATTGTGACGCCGCCGCTGACGGTAGTGGCGCAACCGGTATACGAGATGGGGCGTGAAGCGGCACGCCGGCTGATTGCCGAAATTCGTGGCGAAGCGGCCGGTCCAATGCCGCGCTTTGATGCCCGGCTGATACTGCGGGAATCGATTGCTGCTCCGGCCAGCGACAGTGAGCCACGCGGCAGACGTTAACCCGGCCAGCCCAGCACCCGGCGCAACTGTCGTACCGCCGCGGTGATCTGCGTGCTGCTGCTGTTGCCATAGCCAATCACCAGGCCGCGCTGTGCCGGTTCAGTCAGATAAAAGGTCGAGAGTGCCGCAGGCGCGTAGCCAGCCTGAATCAGCCTGTTGGCTATCGCCACGTCATTCTGATGCGCCTCGATTGGCAAGACCAGATGCATTCCGCTGTCGCCACCCAGTAAGGGTATCGGCTGGCCCGCGGCCTGCTGCAGTTCACTGCGCAACAGGGCCTGACGCTGGCGATAGAGGCGGCGCATTTTACTCAAATGCCGGCTGTAATCGCCGCTGAGAATAAAGCGTGCCAGCGCCTGCTGCTCCAGCGGATTACCGCCACGTAGCAGCTGATGCAGCGCCGGTCGCAGATTACTGACCAGCGGCGCGGGCAGCACCATAAAGCCGATACGCAGGGCAGGGAACAGCGTCTTGCTGAAGGAGCCGAGATAGATCACCGGCGCGTTATCGGTCATCCCCTGCATGGCGGCAATCGGCTCGCCGTGGTGCCGGAAGTCGCCATCATAATCATCTTCGATAATCCACGCCTGCTGCTGCCGCGCCGCCGAAATCAGCGCCAGCCGCCGGGCTGCGCTCATCACCGCGCCAGTCGGATACTGATGGGTTGGCGTGGTGTAGATCAGGCGCGGTGGGGACTGTTGCCAGTGTTGCGGCTGCGGAGCCAGGCCCTGCTGATCGATGGGAATCGGAACCACGCGCAGATCGCCGGCTTGCATGGCCGCTTTGGCCCCACGATAGCCTGGATCTTCAACCCAGCCGTGGTCACCCGGATCGCTCAGCAGAGCGACGCACAGCATCAGCGCCTGTTGCGCTCCTTCGGTAATCACAATCTGTCCGGCATCACACCGAACACCGCGCGTGATACGCAACTGCTGCGCCAGTGCGGCACGCAGTTCAGGATCACCCAGCGGGTCGCCATAACCCAACTGGCGCGGTGGCGTGTGGTTCAGCACATGATTAAGCGCCCGACGCCAGGCGGCTAACGGAAAATGATTCAGCGCCGGAATGCCGGGGCGCAGCGGCAGCGTTCCGGTATCGAAACGCTGGCTGAGCTGAAGGGCATCAAGCCGTTTTGCCAGCGGCCAGTGAGCTAACCCGTTGTCATCTGGCCGGGCTGTCGGTAACGCCAGCAGGCTGACGCGGCTACCCTGTCGATCGCTCATCAGATAGCCCTCCGCCTGCAGCTGAGTCCAGACGTTAAGCACCGTATTACGTGAGACCTGTAGCTCAGCGGCCAGTTGCCGGGTGGCAGGTAACATCGCCCCGGCAGCCAGCTGGCCCTGCAAAATGCCCTGTTTAATCCGCTGGTAAAGCTGCTGCTGCAGCGTGGTTCCGGCGGCTGGCGTTAACGGTGCCAGCAGTAAAGGATGGCTCTCCGGCTTCATGGCGCGCTCCCGTGGATCTATCATTTTCAAACATTGTGGTACTTTTTAACCCACCATGATAGTGGCAATCTGCAGGCATCATCTGAAGCCTGGAGGCGATATGTCACAACACACTAATCAGTATGGTCAGCCGGTCGGGGTCGATTTACCGGACTGGCAACCCCGTCCTTTTCCGCAGCCGCAGGTTTTCACTGGCGAAGTTTGCCGGCTTGAGCCGTTCAGCGTGGCGCGCCATGGCGAAGCGCTGTTCGATGCCTACGCCGCGGCGGAAGATGGCCGCGACTGGACCTATATGTTTGTCGGGCCGTTTGATAACCGGCAGGTGTGGCAGGAGCATGCGGCGCAGCTGGAGGCCAGCCGTGACCCGCTGCACTTTGCGGTAATCGATCTTGTCAGCGGGCAGGCGGCAGGCAGCCTGGCGTTGATGCGGATTCAGCCGGAACATGGCGTGATCGAAGTCGGACATGTGGCGTTTTCACCTCATCTGAAGCGGACCCGCATGGCGACGGAAGCCCATTTCCTGCTGATGCGTTACGCCTTTGAGACGCTGGGTTATCGCCGCTATGAGTGGAAGTGTGATAGCTGCAATGCGCCATCACGTCGGGCGGCAGAACGTCTTGGTTTCCGCTACGAAGGCGATTTCCGCCAGGCGATTGTTTACAAAGGCCGCAGTCGCGATACCAGCTGGCTGTCGATCATTGATGGCGAATGGCCGCAGGTGAAAAAGGGCCTGCAGCGCTGGCTGGCCAGCGACAACTTTACTGCCGATGGCCAGCAGCGCGAAAAGCTGGAAACATTGCGCAAGCTGCCCTGACCGGTCGCTGCTTATTCAGATAAACAGGTTTTCACGGCCGCCACCAGCAGGGTGGTGGTCATCACCATTAACAGTCGCTTAATCCAGCGCATGTCGTTTTTCACGGTCATTACTTCATCTCTGAGATTCTCGACCGTTCGGGTTAAGCTGATCAGGCCAGCCTCCAGCTTATCGACTTTGATTTCAACCTGGTTAAGCCGGATACCCAGCTTATCGACTTTTCTTTCAACGTGCCCCAGACGCTCATCGATCTGGTCGACTTTTCGTTCAACATTGCCGAGTCGCTCATCCATCAGGTCGACTTTTCGTTCAACATTGCCGAGTCGCTCATCCATCAGGTCGACTTTTCGTTCAACCTGATCGACTTTGCGTTCAACATTGCCGAGTCGCTCATCTATCTGTTCAACTTTTCGGTCAACCTGATCGACTTTGCGTTCAACATTGCCAACCCGCTCATCGATTTGTTCGACTTTTCGGTCAACCTGATCGACTTTGCGTTCAACATTGCCAACGCGCTCATCTATCTGTTCAACTTTTCGGTCGACCTGATCAACTTTGCGTTCAACATTGCTAACGCGCTCATCTGTCTGTTCAACTTTTCGGTCGACCTGATCGACTTTGCGTTCAACATTGCCAACGTGCTCATCGATCAGTTCAACTTTTTGTTCGACCTGATCGACTTTTTGCTCAACGTGGCCGACGCGCTCATCGACCCGGTCGACTTTTTGTTCAACCCGGCTGAGTTGCTTATCGTCTGGCTGGTCCGGTTTTCCCTGCTGCATATCCGTAAAGATCTCCACCATCGCCTCCGCTTGCTGCTCATCGATCCCTGCCCGCTGCAGGGCTTTAAAGGCCTGGTGGGTCTTCATCATGGTGCTTGTCATGTCTGCCTCTCTCCCGGCAATACGGCGATAGCGAGAGGATGACAGATCACACAAAGGGTACCACTAAGCCGGTTGTACTTTGCGCGCCTTTCCGAAAAATATCAATTAGTTCAACAAGTAACGTGCAGTGGATTGCGAGCGGTCTCGCAACCTTCGGCGTCTGATGCGGGAAGATCTCCTCTGCGTGAATCCGCAGAGGAGAAGAGAAAAGCAGGCGTTACGGCTGAGGCACGATCTTGATTTCCACCATGCCAATGCCCAGTTTGCGTGGGTCCTGACCGGTGATATTGCCGATATTACTCAGCTGCGGTTCCGGCGGCGCAATGGTCAGTTGGTGCGTGGCGGTCGGGTTGTCAAAATGCAGCGTATGGGTAGAGAAGGTTTCACCCAGCGACAGCAGTTGCTGCTGATCGCCAACCCGCACCGGGATCTGGCGGTGGACGTTAGCTCCATAAGCGCGAGCGGTAATCACCAGGTCAAACTTCGGCGGTAGCGGATCGACGTACTCTATCTTCACTTCCGGCGCGAGATTAGCGTTAGACCAGCGACCCCAGCTTTCCGGTCGGGAAATGCCGCTAAAACGCTTGATGCTCTGCGGTGCGCCAGGCACGTCGAGCCGGAAGCTGTCGGCGCTGTAGCGAATGTCGTTATCTTCGATGCGGATCTGCGCCAGATTGCGCTGATAAGCCGCATCGCTGGTCGGTGTGGTCGGGAATTTCACTTTACCTTTCCACTGTGGCTGATCGATATGCGTTACCGCAGGCGTTGCGCCGAGCTGGCCCATTGCCACACAGAGATCGCCGGACAGCGCCAGCGACGGCTGCCAGAGTCGCGCCATTTTGAAACAGCGATCGACCCACAGAAACTTATCGGTCGAGGTGAAATCGGCCAGCTGATAGCGCAGCGGTGCCGAATATTCCCCTTCCGGCATCGGCTCAACATGCTTATCACTGATGCGGAACAGAATCGGTAACCGGAAGGTGGTACCCGAGAAGCTAAAGGTATTTTTCACCTGATCGACGGTAAAGCTGTCCATCATCTTCGGGAAATTCCACAGCTGGATAATATCCGGCTTCCAGCTCATCACCTTACTTTTCATATCTTCAAACTGCGTCGATAGCGAAACGCTGCTCAGGCTGCTGCGGCCCAGACCAATCGCGTTGTCACCGCCGAGAATATCCAGCAGCGTCGCGCCGTTATCCAGCGTGCTGCGGCGCGCATCAATCACTTCTGCCTGCGGTTTATCGCCGCGGATCACCATAAAAAGATCGTGGCGTGGCTGCTTAATCAGGTACTGGTGGGCGGTGTTATTCATCGCCAGATGATCGGAGGTCACCACAATCACCGTCTGTTTAAACCACGGTGAGGCTTTAATCCGGTCAATCAGGCGTGCGACGTGCTCCTGCGAACAGGCCACCGCGCTAAATGACTGGTTTGGTTTGCCATCAAAGCTGTAGCTCTTGCGCTCACAGCTGCGGGAGATAAAGCCATCGGGATGATGGGTATCGACCGTCAGGGTGAACAGCGCAAACGGTTTGTTAGCTTTTGACAGTTCCTGATATTTTTCAAACACCTCATCCATCACCGTATCGTCGTAATAACCCCAGTTGTTGCGATAGGTCGGATCGGCAACGCGGCTTTTCAGCTCCTGTGCGCCGTAAAGGTTGGCCGGATCAAAGCCGTGTGATTTCAGGAACACATCTTTGCCGGCGAAGCGCAGATCAGCGCCCTGAATAAACCAGTTGTCGTAGCCGGAGTTTTTCAGGATGTCGCCCAGACAGACGTTTTGCGGATAGAAGCTGGAGAGCGAGGCTGAGGCATTGCCGTCAAACGGCGCAAACAGCGGAATGCCGCACATTGAGGCGACCATGCCAGCGATAGTGTAATCGGTGCCCGGCAGCTGCTCAGTCTGGCTGAAGTCGATGCTTTGCTCTTTCAGGCGGCTGAGCTCCGGTGCCAGGCCGGGAAAAGCGTGCTGATCAAAATAGGTGCGCTCCAGGCTTTCGCCGTAGATATAGACCACGTTGAGGTGCGGCTGCGCAATGCGGTTACGTGGCACTTTGTAGAACGCATCGAAGTCGGAATCGGCCAGCTGGGTGTGCGACACAATCAGGGACGCCACCTGACGAAATGCAGGTGTGGTCTGCACTGAACCCAGCGCGCAGGCCACCGCCAGCAGCGACCAGCCGATATGATGTGGCCGCTCACGCCGCCGCAGTATCCACGACAGCAGGCAGAACAGCAGAAACAGCACGATGATCAGCCCTATGCCCGGCACCACATATTTACTGATACCGGCACCGGTCAGGCTGTTGGTCAGGGTATAGAGCACGGCATCATTGATGCCGTCGCCGGTGAAGTAGTTGCTGGCGTAAAGCGTTGCATTCAGCACCACAAACAACACCAGCAGGATTAACACCACAAAGAACCAAAATTTGTTACGCCCGGCTTTACAGGAATAGATAGCAATAGCGGCCAGAAACAGCCCAAGTGACGCTAATTCGGACAACGGCAAATCCTCTGTTGATATGAGTACGCGGCGCTTCAGACTGCCGGCCACCTTCGGGGGATGGTTTTTCGACAATCTATATTGGCTGTAACCCGGCTGCAACACATCCAGCCAGATTTGTGCGGTGAGGATCATATTGGTGACAGAGAGCATCGGCGGGGAGTTTATCAGGCCTGACGGCGGCTGGCGCGCACCGTCAGCAGAGCAAAGCGGACTGTAATTTCAGAGTTTGCCGGTCAGGTATTGCGCCTCACCATCAGCAAAGCTCCAGTCGCCTTTGTCATTGGTGATAAAGCTGATCATTAAATCGTTACCCTGCACGCCACAACTTTCGCGCAGCTCGCGCGCCAGCTCCGCCATGAAGTGCTGTTTCTGTTCGCTGCTGCGCGGGCTGGTGTAGACCCGCACCATGACCAGATTATCGCTGCGGCTGAATCCCAGCCCGGTATCCTGAAACACCATCTGGTGGCGCTTGTTTTCCTGAACAATCTGGTAACGATCGCGCTCAGGAACCTGAAACGCGGTGAGCACGGCCCGGTGTGCTGCATCCAGCAGCGTACGCAGTTCGGATTCTGAACGACCCTGAATAACATCAAATTGCAGCAGTGGCATCGGCTTTTCCTCGCGGTGAGAGTGATAGTCTGTTGTGACTATAGTGACCACTTTATCCGCCGGGAAAAAGCGCGTAGCCTGAACTTATTATTCACTATATTGAACAATCAAGATGAAAGAGATGAAGACCGATGCGCTGTGGGATCACCTGCACTGGCTGACGGTGCTGGCCGAGCAGGGCAGTTTTACCCGTGCCGCAGAGCGGCTCGACGTCAGCAAAGCGGCGATGAGCCAAAAAATCAAAGAGCTGGAGCAGATGGCGGGCGTGCTGCTGGTACAGCGTACTACCCGCAGCGTGCGTCTGACCTCGGCGGGTGAAAAGCTGGTGGAGGAGTTGCGCGAGCCGTTTGCCCGTATCGAACAGAGCTTTTTCAGCGTGCGTGATACTGCCGGTCCGGTACGGGGACTGGTGCGCATCACCGCGCCGGTGGCGTTTGCCCGTCAGCAGCTGGTGCCGATCATTGGTGAGTTTCTGCGTGACTATCCGCAGGTCCGCCTGCAGCTCGACGTAACGGACCGCATTGTGTCGCTCAGCAGTGAAGGGTTTGATCTGGCGATACGCCACAGCGACACGCTACCGGAAACCCACGTGGCGCTGCCGCTGTGTGAGACGCGCACGCTGCTGGTGGCGTCACCGGCCTATCTGGCGGCGCAGGGTACGCCGCTGATGCCGCAGGATCTGGCCCGGCATAACTGCCTTTACTATCCACGCGGGGTGGAATCGCCACGCTGGAGCTTTGTGACCGACGGCGATAATGAGCGGATCCAGGTGCGGATTCAGGGCTGTTTTGCCACCAATAACAGTGAGTCGATCCGCGATGCGGCGCTGCAGGGATTAGGCATTGCGATGCTGCCGGACTTCAGCGCCCGGGCGGCGCTGGCAGCCGGTTCACTGCAACAGGTTCTGCCTGAATGGCAGGCGGTCGAGGCGTTCGCCGCCCGCCTGTGGATTGTGCGTCCCTGGGCGGCGCAGGTGCCACGTGCGGTCACCACCTTTGCCCACTGGTTACGCGCGCGCTTTGACGGTTAGCGGCAGCGCCAGCGTCGGGGCGGTCTGCTGCATCATCTCACCCATCAGGCTGCGGCGATTGTACAAACCCAGCCGCAGATTGAAGTCGAGATGCAGCCGTTCGTTTCCGGTTAACTTGATGATTGGCGGCGGCGTTTGCGGTCGTTGCTGAAACAGCACGGAATGGGCGAAGGCGCTGCTGCTGTCAGCGTGCAGGCGCTGATAGTAGTAAGCGTTAGCTTCCCCTTTCCGCAGGTAGAGATTGGCCCGTCGGTATTCGCGCATCGCTACCTGTTGGGCCAGTGACAATAGCTGGCGCGATGGATTATCAATGTTCTGCACAATCATCGGGAAATCATCGCGCTTTTTCAGTTCCTGAAAATAGTTCTGAATGCCGACGTTTTTCACCGGTGCCAGCTGTTTCAGCCACTCGCGGATAAACGGATTTTGCGGCGCAGCGGCGACAAACCAGCTTTCGATCACCGGGGCGAGGAAATTCAGGGTTGATTGTTCGCGGTAGTAACCGATTAAATCCATCGACCGCTCCAGATGCACGCGATGGACCCAGGCGAGATCTTCAAATAACAGGGTACTGCAATCAATGCCGATGCCGCCGTAACGGTGAATCAGTTCGAGACGAATGATTTCACTTTTATGCGCCAGCGTCAGATCGGAAGAGATAAAGTCAAGATCGGGCAGCCACTGCGACAGGGTGTGCTGAGTAATCAGATAAACCTGGTGATCGGGGTTATCCCGCCGGATTTTACTGATATTCAGCGCCATTGAGGTAGGCAGCTGATCGTTATGCCAGTACATCCAGACAATCTTCGGAATTTCCGGCAAGCTTTTCTGCTGCGATATCAACACGACGTTCTCTTCCTGCCCCGGATCATATTCCGGGGCGCTAAAGACGCTGTGTCGTTTTTTATTCCATAACATCTGGCTACTGAATGATATTCTTTTCCAGTTGCGCCAGATCTTATGCGCAGGTCGTTGGCGATGTAAAGTCATGGTGCACCTGTTGTTTTTATTTTCCCGTCATATTGCAGCACCTGCGCGCCCCATAATTAACGCGATGGCGGGGCGATGCAGCCTGGCGGCAATCTCAATCAGTGCGGGAATTATTAAAGGGTTTCCCTGATGGTGGCGCAGTGTAAAAGCGCGCGCTAGTTTCCTCACGGCGGTTTAAATTGCACTGCACCTTTTTAATAAAACATTATTTACCTATAAGCTATGTCTTTTTTTGACTTTCGGATAATACGGAAATAAACCGGGCAGCCGATGAAAATAATAGATTAAGCGGACTGTATTATTTATTTAATCACTCTTTTTCGCCGGTATAAGGAAAGTCTGAATCGCGCGGCGGAGTCATCGCCGCTGCTGCGGCCTGGTGGCTTTTTCGGCAGCGGATTGCGCTTAAACTGCCGCGTTAGCCCGGCTCATCAATCGCTTCCAGCGTGCCGCGCGTTAACGATTGTCTACGCTTAAGAGGATCTTACTGAGAAAGGAGCGCGCATGCAGAGTGATTATCACGGTTTACTGGCGGTAGATAAACGGGGCAATCGCGTCCTGTTTCTTAACCCGGAGACGTTTGCGGTCGAGCGGGAGCTGAACGCCTTTCCACCGCGACCGCATGAACTGCTGATGCTGACGGCGTGGGGCAAAGCCTATGTGCCGATTTATGGCGATGGCGTTCATGGCAACAATCCGCATCCGGGCCATAAAGTGGCGATAATTGATTTGCAGCATCGGGAGATCAGCGGCTTTATCGATCTGTCTCCGCTGCGGGCGCCGCACAGTGGTCAGCTGGGGCGCGACGGCAAAGTCTACCTCTGCTGTGAGCAGAGTGCCGCTGTGGCGGTGATCGATCCGCTCACCGATCGGCTGGAAAAAGTCATTCCGATCCCTTCGCACAATGCGCATCGTCTGACGTTGTCACCCAGCGGCCGCAAGCTGTTTACCGATAACGAAGAGGACGCCACCATCACGGTCGTCGATCTGTGCGAAGCGGAAGGGCGGATCGTCGATACCATCCTGCTGCCGGGGCCGATTGCCGGTATCGCCGCCTCACCCAAACACCCTTACCTGGTGGCCAGCGCCGCCGACGCGCCGCTGCTGTACGTTATCGATCGGCAAAGCCACCGGATTCGCCAGCGTCTGGCGCTGCCGGGTCATCAGCAGCCTTGTCAGGTGGTGCGTTTTAGCGCGGATGGGGAACAGCTGGTGGCGATTGGCGAGGGTGAGCCGGTTGTCACCCTGTTTGACGATCTGCTCAATCCGCTGGGCGATATCGCGGTCGGCACTATGCCGATGGATGGCTGCTTCAGCCCTGACAAGCAGTTGTTGCTGATCGCTAATCAGGGCGATGGCACCCTGAGCGTGATCGATCTGGCTCAGCGCAAAGTGATTGCCACGCCGCGGGTCGGCACCGGCTGTGAAGTGCTGAGCTACTATCCGCGCGATCAGATAAACGGACGATGATAGATCGCCGAGCTCCAGTGGCGGCTGCTGGCGTGCTTTTCCGCCTGCCAGCCGCGTTTGCGCAGCTCACGGGCGATCATCTTGTTCATGATGCCGTGACCCAGCAGCAGCACCGTGCCGTGGCGGGCGTGCTCAATTAACCGGTCGGCCGCCAGTGAAGCGCGATGGCGGGCGTGCTGCAATGACTCGCTCTGGCCGGCATAACCGCACAGCCACAGCAGCCGCAGCAGCGCCAGCCAGATCAGCGTCGGTAGCTGGAGCTGACTGCCCGGTAGCAGCGGCACTGCCACCTCGCTAAACAGCGCGTCGACCTCGTGCGGCTGCAACCCGAGCTGGCGCAGTGAGGAGCGGGCGCGGGGAAGCGGGCTGCACACCACCACCGTCGCCTGACGCGCAATAGACAGGCTACGCGGCGGCGGTCCGTCGCTGACCTGTGACAAATCGTAGGCTTCGCACCAGTCCGCCAGCGCCTGCACGTTGTGCCGTCCGCCGGGCTGGTGATTGGGCTTACCGTGCCGCATTAGAATAATCGTCATAACTCTCCTGTACCGCTTTCACCACAGGGTAAAGCATTGTCTGCATTTGCCAATCCCTGGATATTTTTTCGGAGAATAACCCGGCTGTCATGCCACGGTAACAGCGCGGTGCGATAACGGAGCGCGATGAAAGGGGCCTGCTCCCGATTTAGCTTAATGTTAAGAGAAAATTCTACTTCGCACGCCCTGATGTATTTTTTATGCGCGACGACTCTCGGTTAACTGCCTGAATTTGCGATAAAAACTTTTGATGACGCAGTGTGATAATGAAGTTTATCTAACAAATTAGCTGAAGATCTATTGATTTATCTACGCGCGTAGATACACTATGTCTCCAGTGATTGCTCACGGTGCACGATGCACAGCAGGCGCCATTGATTGTGAAGTTACATTCGCTTCGTTAAAGCGACCGGTCAAAAAAGATCGGCGAAAGCGGGCGAGGGGCCAGATTCCAACACCAGGGAATCCTTTAACCTTTCATCATGGTTAGTCAACTGAACGTCGCCACCGGGATGTTCCGCTTACACCCAGGGAACCGACCCACGGACGGGCGTTTATCGATCTGCATACTCATTCAGGGACAGGGTTATGACGGCACACAGCACCGTTAAGCAGCAGGCATCACTGCCTTCCTCCTCAGCCGCCGACGAGCGGTTTAATACGCCTTCCGGCCGCAAAGATTTCTGGCGCGCCACTTTCTCATGCTGGTTAGGTACCGCCATGGAGTACGCGGATTTCGCGCTCTATGGCCTTGCCGCCGGCATTATTTTTGGTGACGTTTTCTTCCCGGAATCGACCCCGGCGATGGCGCTGCTCTCCAGTTTTGCCACCTGGTCGGTCGGCTTTGTTGCCCGCCCGATTGGTGCACTGTTCTTCGGCTGGCTCGGCGACCGCAAAGGGCGAAAGGTGGTGATGATCGCCACCATCATCCTGATGGGCGCCTCCACCACCTTTATCGGTTTAATCCCCAGCTATGCCTCGATTGGCGTCTGGGCACCGGCCTGTCTGGTGCTGCTGCGCTTTACCCAGGGTTTTGGCGCGGGTGCTGAACTGTCGGGCGGTACGGTGATGCTGGGCGAATATGCGCCAGTGGAGCGTCGCGGCCTGGTCTCTTCCGTGATCGCGCTTGGTTCCAACAGCGGTACGCTGCTGGCCTCGCTGGTCTGGCTGATCGTGGTGCAGATGGATCAGCAGAGCCTGCTCGAATGGGGCTGGCGCATCCCGTTCCTCAGCAGTGCGCTGATTGCGCTGGTCGCCTTATGGATTCGACGTCACCTGCGTGAAACGCCGGTATTTGAACGTAAAAAAGCGCAGATGGCAGCGGAACGTGCCGGCGTGCTGGCGGCGCAGCCAGCGGTCGACTCGCGTCCTTTCTTTCAGCGTACCCGCGCCTTCTGGACCATGGTGGGTCTGCGTATCGGCGAGAATGGCCCCTCTTATCTGGCGCAGGGGTTTATTGTCGGTTACGTCGCGAAGGTGCTGATGGTGGATAAATCGGTGCCGACCACCGCCGTTTTTCTGGCGTCGCTGCTAGGCTTTATCATTATCCCCTGCGCGGGCTGGCTGTCGGACCGCTTTGGCCGCCGGGTGGTTTACCGCGTGTTCTGCCTGTTGCTGATGGTCTACGCCTGGCCGGCCTTTACGCTGCTGGATAGCCGCGAGCCGATGCTGGTCATTCCGGTAATCGTGGTGGGAATGGCGCTGGCGTCGCTGGGTATCTTTGGCGTTCAGGCAGCCTGGGGCGTGGAGATGTTCGGCGTCCACCACCGCTACACCAAAATGGCGGTCGCCAAAGAGCTGGGTTCCATTCTCTCTGGCGGCACCGCACCGCTGATCGCCGCAGCGATGCTCTCTTACAGCGGTCACTGGTGGCCGATTGCGGTCTACTTCTCGGCGATGGCCACTGTCGGGTTCCTGACGACCTTTGTGGCGCCGGAGACGCGAGGGCGGGATCTCAACCTGCCGGATGATGCGATATAGCCGGACCAACAAAAAAGTACAGCAGGCCGTGTAATGCGGCCTGCTTTGTTTATGGAGGAAAGTGATGTGGCTAAGTCGTTAACAGGAAAAGTCACCCGCAGTGAGGTCGCGAAAGCGGCAGGCACCTCGGTGGCGGTGGTCAGTTATGTGATTAATAACGGGCCACGTCCGGTTGCCGATGCGACACGTCAGCGGGTGCTGGCAGCGATTAAGGCGACCGGTTACCGGCCAAACGCTGCGGCGCGCGCCCTGGCCTCCGGCAATACCAAAACCTTTGGCCTGGTGGTGCCGAATATCAGCAATCCGTTTGTCGCCTCGATGGCGCATGTGCTGCTGCAGGAGTCGCTGAACCACGGTCACGTGATGTTGCTGGGTGATGCCGGCGATGACCGTAAACGCGAGCTGGAGCTGATTCAGGGGCTGCTGAACCGGCAGGTGGATGGACTGTTTTATAACAGCGTCGATCGCCATCCCTACATTGAGATGATTAAAGCCAGCGGTACGCCGCTGGTGATGCTGGAACGGGTCGAGCCGCAGCCGGGCGTCAGTATGCTGCGGGTCAATGAGCGCCAGGCGGCCTGGCAGGTCACATCGCATCTGCTGAGTCACGGTTATCAGCAGGTAGGGATGATTAGCGGTCCGACAGAGATGCTTAACGCCCAGGATCGTATCCAGGGCTGGCGTGACGCGATGCAGGAGCGTGGCCTGCCGGTTGATGAGTCGCTGATCTTCCCGGCCAGTTACAGCCGCGAGGGCGGTTATGCGGCGGCCCGCACCATGATTACACAGCGTCGTGTGCCGCGCGCCCTGTTTGCCAGCAATGAAGGTCAGGCACTTGGCGCGCTCCGCGCCTTCTCCGAACAGCAGATTCGCGTGCCGCAGGATGTGGCACTGGTCTGTTTCAATGGCACCGAACACGCCGCTTTCCATGTTCCGACGTTAACTACCGTGCGCCAGCCGCTGCGTGAGATGGCGCGTTGCGCTATTCAGATGCTGAAAGCGGGTCAGAACGAAGCACAGCTGAAAGAGTTTCCCCACTATCTTGAAATCGGCGAATCCTGCGGCTGTAAACCGCAAAGCCAGAGTTAACCAGATAACACCATGAAACGAATAATTATTGATTGCGATCCGGGCAACGGTATCGCCGGTGCTAATACCGATGACGGGCTGGCGATAGCGCTGGCCCTGGCGTCTCCGGCGCTATCGCTGGAGTTAATTACCACCGTGGCGGGCAACACGCCCTGCGAGCTGGGTACGCGCGTCGCCAAAGATCTGGTAACCCGGCTGGGCTTAGCCATTCCGGTGGTGCAGGGCGCTCAGCAGGCACTTGAGGAAGATCCGGCCCCGTGGCGTGATGCACTGGATAATCGGGTGATAGAGTCAGGACTCAGTACGCTGTGGCAGGATGTGCGCCAGCCTGCGGATTTACCGGCGGATGCGGGCGAGGCGGCCGACGCCATCGGTAAGCTGATTTGCGACAATCCGGGCGAGATTACGCTGGTAGCGATTGGTCCGCTGACCAATGTGGCGCTGGCGATGCAGCGTTATCCGGCCATGGCGGAAGCGGTGGCGGAGATTGTGATCATGGGCGGCGTATTCGCGCTGGATGATTACATCAAAGACACCAATTTTGGACTCGACCCGGAAGCGGCGCATCAGGTGTTACACAGTGGTGCCACGCTGACGCTGGTGCCGATGGATGTCACCACCCAGACCTTGCTGACCCAGCAGGATTTAACCCGGCTGACCGCGGTTGATCATCCGCTTACGCAGTTTGTGCGCGAGACTCTGCGGCCGTGGATCGACTATTCCATGCAGACCCGCCAGCTGGCAGGCTGCTGGATCCATGATGCGCTGGTGATCGCCTGGCTGATGAATCAGCGGGTGGCATCCGGCATCGATTACCGGGTGGATATCGAACTGCGGGCCGGGCCGACGCGCGGGAAAAGCTGGCGTTATCGTCAGCCGCTGCGCGTCACTACCGGCATCCCGGAGAACTGTGGCGCGTTAGTGCACGTGCTGCATCGTGTCGATAATGCCCGGCTGTTAGCGATCATCGGCCAGGCTTTCAGTCGCCTGAATCCCGAATCCTAAAGCCTGAAAGCCTGAAAGCCTGAAAGCCTGAAAGCCTGAAAGCCTGAAATCATGAATACCGGGCGCAATCCGCCCCGTACCCTTCCTGAATCGCCATTCTGACACGCTTATTTACAGCCTGAAGCAGCGGCTGACAATTACGTAGCACGCTAACCTTTCTGACATGATATATACAAGTGGTTAACAAAATTGCAACCACGCTGTGGGTTGCGCCCACCCCTTTCCGGCCGCTGTGCCGAAGCCGCTCAGACAGGATAGTGACATGCTTAACTGGACTCCGACCCAGCGAAACGTGGCGTTTGCCAGTTTTGCCAGCTGGACGCTGGATGCTTTCGACTTCTTCATTCTGGTTTTTGTGCTCAGCGATCTGGCGCACTACTTTCACTCCTCGGTTTCGGAGGTCTCGCTGGCGATTATGTTGACGCTGGCGGTGCGGCCGATCGGGGCGCTGCTGTTTGGTCGCCTGGCGGAGCGCTACGGCCGCAAGCCGATTCTGATGCTGAATATCGTGCTGTTTTCGCTGTTTGAACTGCTCTCCGCCTGGTCACCGACCTTTGGCGCGTTTCTGGCGTTCCGGGTGATCTACGGCGTGGCGATGGGCGGCATCTGGGGCGTGGCCTCGTCGCTGGCGATGGAAACCATTCCGGATCGCTCCCGCGGGCTGATGTCCGGTATTTTCCAGGCGGGCTATCCGTGCGGTTATCTGCTGGCGTCGATTGTCTTTGGCCTGTTCTTTGCCACTGTTGGCTGGCGGGGCATGTTCCTGATTGGCGCAGTACCGATTCTGCTGCTACCGTTTATCTATTTTAAAGTACCTGAATCCCCGGTCTGGCTGGCGGCGCGCCAGCATAAAACCAGTTCGGCGCTGATGCCGATCATTCGCCAGCACTGGAAAATCTGTCTCTATATGGTGCTGCTGATGGCCTGCTTTAACTTTTTCAGTCACGGCACCCAGGATCTCTATCCCACTTTCCTGAAAGTGCAGCACCAGTTTGATGCCCATACCGTCAGCCTGATCGCCATCGGTTACAACATTGCGGCGATGCTGGGCGGCATCTGCTTTGGGTCACTGTCTGAGCGTATCGGCCGTAAAAAAGCGATTATTCTGGCATCACTGCTGACGCTGCCGATTTTGCCGCTGTGGGCTTTTTCCAGCGGCTCATGGGCAATTGGCATCGGTGCGTTCCTGATGCAGTTTATGGTGCAGGGCGCGTGGGGCGTCGTTCCGACCTATCTGACCGAGCTGGTTCCGGCCAACGCACGCGCCGTGTTGCCGGGCTTTGTCTACCAGCTGGGGAATCTGATCGCTTCGGTCAACGCCACGCTGCAATCGCGTATTGCAGAAGCCCACGGCGGCAATTACGGACTGGGCATGGCGATAGTGGCGGGCACGGTAGCCGTGCTGATCTCTCTGTTAGTGGCGTTTGGTCGCGAGACGCGCGGCATCGAAATCTCCGGCGCGGTGGCCCGGCAGCCCGATTAACGCGCTTCGCAGACGTCGACCCAGCGGGCAGCCGTCAGCTCGGCCATCTGTTGCGGACTGATGCGCACGGCGCTATGGATGGCGCCCGCCGCAGGTAACACCTCGTCAAAACCGCGCAGCGAAACGTCGCAGTAAACGGTCAGCGGATTTTCCAGCCCGAAAGGACAGACGCCGCCGACCGGATGGCCGGTCCAGTTAATCACTTCATCCACGCTAAGCATCCGCGCTTTGGCTCCCAGCGCCGCTTTCAGCTTGCGATTATCCAGCCGGGCGTCGCCACGCGTCACAATCAGCACCACTTCATCTTTGACCTTCAATGACAGGGTTTTGGCGATCTGGCCTGGCGTAACGCCGTGGGCGCGGGCGGCCATATCAACCGTTGCGGTGCTTTCGGCCAACTCAATAATCTCAATTTCAGGGGCGTGTTCGGCAAAGAACTGGCGTACTGACTCCAGGCTCATCTTTCTCTCCAGGCTGATCGAAGGCGTAAAAATTGCCACAAGCCTCGCAGCCTGTAAACGAGATAAACGGAGATTTAGTGACAGAATGCGTCGCGATCAGCTGCTGCTTAAGGTGCAGTTGCCGCATTGCGCCACATCGGGGATGCGGTAACGCTGGCAGCAGCTGCGACGGACCAGTTCGCCGTTGCGGGGGATCATAGTGCGGTAGAGCGGATTATCGCTGCCATCCAGCAGCTGCTGGTTGAAGAACAGCGCCTGTTCCAGTTGTGCCACCGGCAGCTCACCGAGGGTGTTTTTTAGCTCGCCGAGGAACCACTGAAACGAAAAGCCCATGTTGTTCCAGATCAGCCTGGCATTGATATCGCCGTGGCGGGTAATGCTGTTCACTACCGGGATCAGATGCTGCTGTATCAGCCGATCGAGGCGCTGCTGTGCATTCAGGTAGTGCGCATCCTCATCCTCCTGCACCGCAATCCAGAACGCGGCGGGATGTCCATGCTGAAACTCCACCCGGATATGCTCGGGCGAGCAGTCGAGCGCGCGCGACTCCTGCAGCAGGGCGATCATCAGTGGCGGCAGCAGCAGACCAAAATACCACTGCGCCCACAGTGACAGCACCGGTTTTGCTTCCCGCACGGCATCAGGATGATCGCGATAGAGATAGTCGCTGTAACGCTGAATCAGCGGCGTAAACACGGCGGGCTGTGACCAGTCGGCGAGCGTCAGGCAATCGGGCGCGGCAGGCTGATCGAGCTTAATCGACTGCTGCAGATAGTCAGGCTGCTGCAATAGCCGTTGCTGCAAACTTTCCGCCAGCGGACGGTCGTTTTGCCGGAAGATCATCGACTGGGAGCTAAAGCGATTTTCCTGAGCGGTTACGGTTGCCATGTCGACTCGCGAAAGAGTAGATAAGAAAGCAAATGATAATCGTTATTGATTCACTCTTCAAGCCGTACAAAACATCAGCAGGAAAGGGCGGCTGGCCGGGGAGAGTAAATAAGTCAGGAACAGGAACTAATAGAATAAAAATCCGCTATACCGCGGTTACGGCATAATAATAGCCGCTTAATACGCAAGGGTATTACGCGTGTTCGCCGGACGTTGGATGATGCGCTTTAGGTAAATCTTCCCAGGCGAGAATGGTATTTCTTCCCTGATTTTTAGCCACATATAATGCGCGGTCAGCGTTCGCTACCGCCTGATCAAATTCATTATCATAAATAGGCGCAATGCCGGCGCTAATCGTTACATGGGTCGAAACTTTTTCATTAAAGCGGTGGGGAATTTCTAAATCGACCACATACTGACGAATTCGCTCCGCCAGTTTCATTGCAATGGAACTGTTGACGTTTGTCATCAGCACCAGAAATTCTTCGCCGCCATAACGGGTAACCACATCCCGTGAACGCACCGCATCGCGAATGGCCACCGACACCCGCGCCAGCGCCTGGTCACCCATCGCATGACCGTAATTGTCGTTATAGGCTTTGAAATGATCGATATCCAGCAGCAGGACATAATGACTGCCTGCATGGTTTTCCAGAATATTGTCGAGCCGGTTTTTCAGCCCGCGGCGATTATACAGTCCGGTGAGCGGATCGAGCATGCTGAGGTCACTGAAGGCTTCTTTCTCCTGATACAGCTGGCGCATCAGGCGCAGGGTAAAGTTATCGGCGCGACGACGCATCAGATGCTGCAACGAAAAACCAATCAGCGGCAGGGTGATGTTCAGCAGGATCAGCGGCAGGTGTTCCCCCTTATCCAGCAGCAATACGGTGACCACCGGCGGGGTGATATGCAGGCAAAACGCCAGCAGATGATCGCTCAGAGCGATGGCGCTGATAAAAAAAACGCTGAGCAAACTGATAATCAGAAAGCCATCATCAAAATAAGATGCCTGATGAAAGCGATAGTTAATGTGCCAGGCCCAGAGAGCACCCAGTATAAAAGACACCGGATTTAATAACGGTAATTTTAGTTTAGGACGGATTAAACAAAGACATAATATTGCGCTACTGAAAATAGCGACGCAAATTACCGGTAACGTCATTTCGCTTTTTCTGACCGGCGCCCAGCAGAATAGTGTAATAACAACGTTAAGAAACAACAAAAGCATGAGCGAAAGCCGATATTTGCTGTGTTTCAGTTCTTCATAAGATTGTAATTTCATTATAAATACTCGTAACGGCCCTGAAATATCAAAGCGCAAACCGGTAAAGCGCTTTACCGGACAGTGAGCAAATTATTGCTGTTATTAATAGTGTTATCGGCCGCAATCTAGCATTTTCCAACTGGTCTGTCATCTTCCTGGCCGGGCCAGTCAAAAACAGGCTGCATAAGGCACAAAACTGTCATATGATAATGGGAATGCTTATCATTTGAGGTTCGGATCATGGGGATGGCCATTATTGCCGCCTGCGGCCTGTGGGGATTTAGCTGGGTGATGGGGAAGAAACTGGATAGCGCCTGGGGCGTTCTGCTGCCGTGCGCCGCAATGCCATTGTTCGCGTTATGGGGACCGAGCTTCAGCCAGTGGCGGGTGGTGATGATCGTGGCGCTGCTGCTGACCATTGTAATGCTGTTTAACCAGCGCTTACGTCATTATCTGCTGCTGCCATCCTGTCTGGCATTAGCGGGCGGACTGGCGGCAGTGTCAGTGAATTTTCATCTGAATTAAAGGCAGGGAGTGAACAGCGTGTAACCGGGTTGCGGTAACAGAAACGATCATAAAGGGGAACTAAAGCAGGGAGATGACAACGTT
>MIEI01000053.1 GCA_002095305.1 Pantoea brenneri | reverse complement strand
AAGAGAGCTGCTCAGCGTGATGCCGCTGATTGCTGGCGTCGCGCAGCAATGCCCGGCCGGTCTGCCACGCATCCTGACGGGTAACATCACCGGCAATGCTGGTCACCAGCGCCAGCGCCTGTTCAAACTGGCTGTGCGCCGCCTCGGCCACGCTCAGCTTTTGCTCGAGGTTCAGTAACCGCTCGGTCGCCTCCTCCTCTTTGGCCTGGAAGCTGGCCTGCCATTCTGCGGCGTTGTCGATGGTTAAATCAGGCAACTGACAGAGTGAACGGGCGCGTTCCAGTGCCTGCAGCGCCTGCTGATACTGGATGGCGCGGGTTTGCTGAACGTCAAGCGCCTGCTGGAAGTCGGCCAGCTGGCTTTTCAGCTCATCCACTTCCAGTTCGGCCGCTTCGGCCCGCGCTTCATTCTCTTCCTGAATCTCGCGGGCTTCCGCCACCACTTCGCTCTGCTCTTCCAGCCGCAGCGTCAGGTCTTCGATATCGGCGTCGTAGCGCTCAATCTTTTCCTGCTGGCGCATCGCGGTCTGCACCAGATTAAGGTGATCGCTGGCCGCCTGATAATCCACTTCGAGGTCGTTTTCCGCCCCGCTGTGCTCGGCCAGTTCGCGCGCCATTTCGACGTGACGATACTGTTCAGAGGCGAGCTGGCTGCGGCTGCTGAACAGCTCATTACGCAGCTGTAATGCACTGTCGAGGTGCACCCGGCGCTCGTTGGCGTGACGCATATAGTCGGCAGAGACGTAGCTGGTTGCTTCCGAAATCAGATGCTTAAACAGGTCGCGGTCCGACTGAGTAACGCGAATCGCTTCCAGCGTCATGCGGTTCTCGCGCAGCGCCGCTTCCATGTCCTGGAAGGCTTTACGCACGCCGCTGTTTTCCGGCAGCAGGTAATCACGCAGTGAGCGGGTAATCGCGCTGGAGATACCGCCGTAAAGCGAGGCTTCAATCAGGCGGTAAAACTTACTGCGATCGCTGGCAGAACGCAGACGACGCGGCACCACACCCAGATCAAACAGCATGGCGTGATAATCGGTAATCGAGCTGTAGGCGCGGAACTGAACGCCTTCCTGCGCCTCAACGCGTTCTTTAACTTCGTTAAGCGGCAGTACGCGCGCCTGACGGCTGTTAAGGATCTCCGTCAGCATATCCGTCGGGTTGGTGTCGGTCGGCAGGCCATGAATACTGAACGGCTTGATGTCGACCTTTTTATCCCGACCCGCGATTTGCTGCAGACGGACGCCCACCACCACCCGCTGATGGCGGGAGTTCACCACGTCGAGCATCGAGTAGCAGACGCCGGCGCGCAGTTTACCGTGCAGGCCCTTATCGCGTGAACCTGAGGTCGCTCCCGCTTCGGTGGTGTTCCGGAAGTGCAACAGCGTCAAATCGGGGATCAGCGCGGTAACAAACGCGGCCATGGTGGTGGATTTCCCCGCACCGTTACCGCCTGACAGGGTGGTGACTAATTCATCGAGATCAAACGTGCGGGCAAAGAAGCCGTTCCAGTTGATCAGCGTAAGCGACCGAAATTTTCCGCGCTCAATCATGCCTGTTGTTCCTCTGCGTTCTCACTCGCATCGCTTTCCTGTTCCTCGCCTTCATCGGCGTCAACCGCAGCCGTGGCGTTCTCCAGCAGCATCGCCTCGCCATCACGGATCAGCCGCAGTTGCGCTTCGCGGGCATCATCACCGCTACGCACATCAGCGCCAAAGCGGAACACCGATTCGGTGATACGGAATTTGCTGCTGTCGTTACCGAAAAACCACACCATACCGAGGCGGCGCAGACGGCTCAGCGACGCGCGGACTTTTTCCTGCAGTTTGGTGCGATCGAGATCCGAGCCGGTTGAACGCTGGTTAACCAGCTTCAGCAACTTGCTCTCATCGGCCAGCGACAGCAGTTCGTCATACAGCTCCTGCTGGGTGAAGATGCCTTCATTCGCCAGCCGTTCCGGGCTGAGGTAGAGATAGCAGAGAATTTTTCCGACCATCATGTCTAACTCAGACAGCACCGAGCGCGGGATCAGCGTGGTTGAACGCGGACGAAGATAGAAAAAACCTTCCGGCGCACGAATCAATTCAACGTTGTAGCGGCTGTAAAACTCTTCGAGAAATGCCTGGTAATCCATCAGAAAAGCGTGATTGTCCAGCTCTTCAATACCGATATGTCGTCCGGCGCGCAACTGGCTGTCGAGCGCGGGAAAGATCGGATTTGCCAGTGCCTGTGCCAGCTTAACCGGCATCACTTGTTCAATATTTGTCGATGACATGTGCCTGCACCTTGGCTCCGTAATCATTGATGGCTTGCCATTCCACAGGCAAACCGGCTAAATCAGCTTCCGCTACGCCAAGGCGTACCGCCTGGTCGACCACAATCCGCGCCAGGTCAAAATGACGGGCGCGGGGGTACTGAGCCAGGTAGTCACGCATCACTGACGCGAGGTTGAGCGGTTTTTGTTGCGTTTTGTAGATCTGCAGCGCCTCTTCAATCATCGCTGCCAGCTGTTCGCGAATTTCGTTGAACTCTTCGTACTCCATCTCGGCCGGCAGTTCGCCCATCACTTCGTCATTACGCAGCGTCAGCTCTTCATCGCGCATGTCATACAGGCGATCGGCGTTGGCATAGGTCAGCGCCCACGGCGCATCGAAGTAGTTCTGCACCGAAACCCGCAGACGCTGGGCAAAGACGCGGTTTTTGTCCATGTCGATGGCGGTACGAATAAATTTGTGTACGTGGCGGTCGTAGCCGATCCACAGGTCGATCGCCTGCTGGCCCCAACTGGTAATGCGGTCAAGTTTGCTTTGCAGGTCAAACACCAGCTTATCGACGAAGCCCAGATCCGGGCTGTTCAGCGTCGCATCCTGAATCCGCAGCAGGTTCTCCTGCAGCTTGTCGCCTGCCGCTTCCAGCGTATCCTGCAGTTCACGCAGCGTACCGGAGGTTTCCGACAGCAGCATTTCACAGCTGGAGATCGCCGCGCGCCAGTCTTTATTCAGCAGTTCAGCGATATCGTTTTTCACCGCCTGCTGCTGTTCATCCATCAGACGCTGGGTCATGTCGATGCTGTCAAATATCTCAGCCACCGAGTATTTCAGCGGCGCGAAGACATTGCGATGCCAGTGAAACTCATCCCCGTTTTCCTGCGCAGCATCGGCTGCCCGCTTAAGCTCATTGGCTACGATGGAGAGCTGCATCGACAGGCGTAAGGTCGAAAACTCACGCTGACGGATGTAGTAATCGGTAATGCCGATCGCCAGCGGGGTCAGACGATAGATGGCATTGCCTTCGGTCAGTTCGCTGGTAAAGCGGTTAAGCAGGCGCTGTCGCACCATGTCGTTGATGGCGTTGTTGGCGCGAACCAACACGGTTTCATGGGTTTGTTCGAAAGCCTTACTGACGTGACGGAAAGCATCAATCAGATCGCCTTCACTCATTTCGCCATCCATCCGCTCACCGTTGAGGGTGGCGATAGCCAGCAAAAAGGCCAGACGTTCTACTGGCAGCGCAAGAGAGAAGTCATTCTTGCGCGCCCAGGATACCAGTTCAGGTACCGTCTGGGAAAATTCACTCATAATTCGTCCTTCTGCCCGGGTTTGCGCGCAGTTACATGGATATAGCGCCCTAAGCTCAAAAAGGGTTCCTGACAGCAGTAACGCCGCTCCATCTCAATAATTTCTTCGTCGCTTTTAGGCTCGCCTTTCGGCGGCTTCATATAATCACTGAACACCCGGATCCCGGCGCGTTGCTCAATGACGAAACCGCACGCTTCCAGCCAGCGGTAGACCTGATCGGGATCGCGCGGATAGTCAGGCGACAGCGTACGCTTTTTACGTTTGGTCAGATTGGTCCGCAGATAACCGAAGTTGCCGAGCGTTAAGGTGCGAAGCGTCAGGCCGTGCAGGTTATAAAACATCAGCGACATCACGCCGCCCGGACGCAACAGATCAAACAACGCCTTCAGCACTTTTTCCGGTTCCGCGACCCATTCAAGCACAGCGTGAAACAATACCAGATCCACCGGCTTATCCAAATGTTCGCCCACCTGCTGTGCGCTAATTTGTTTGAATTGCATGTTGTGGCTCACACCCTGCGCTGCGGCATTTTCCTCGGCCCGGCGCAACATCTCACCGGAGAGATCACACAGCAAAACCTGGTGACCGCGCGCGGCCAGCCCGCTGGAGACCTGGCCAACCCCGCCGCCCGCATCGAGAACCGACAGCGGATGCGGTGACAGTCCGGGCAGAATGGTTTCCAGCTCATCCCACAGGATCGCCTGGCGCACTCGCCCTTTGGTGGTGCCGTATATATTTTGCGAAAATTTATCCGCGAGATCGTCAAAGTTACGATCCTGCATGGCATGCGCTCCGGTATGCTGCGGTGAGACTTGTGCTATTTTGTCACAGGCACCAGAAGAATGAACCTTTCATCCCCATCTTCCCTTCCGGCTGCTGTTTTTTCGGACAACAGGAGTCTTTTTAGATGTTTTTTACCCTGAAAAAAGTGATCGGCGGGCTGTTGTTACCCCTGCCGTTTCTGCTTTTGCTGATGGCGCTCGGTATTTTATTGCTTTGGTTCACCGACTGGCAGAAAAGCGGCAAAATTTTAATCTCCGCCAGCTGGCTGTTTTTGCTACTGCTGAGCCTGCAGCCGCTGGCTGACCGCCTGCTGTTGCCACTTGATAGCCGCTATCCGACCTGGAACGGCACACAGCCGGTCGATTACATCGTGGTACTCGGTGGCGGCTATACCTTTAATCCTGACTGGCGCCCAGTTCGAACCTGCTCAATAACAGCCTGCCGCGCGTGGCGGAAGGAGTACGTCAGTGGCGTCGCTATCCACATGCCACGTTGATTTTTACCGGTGCCGCAGGCGGCACTAACCCGCGCAGCAGTGCCTCGGTGGCCGCGCAGGTGGCTGAAAGTCTGGGCGTACCAGCGGATCATATTCAGATTCTCGATCAGCCGCGGGATACTGCTGATGAAGCTCAGGCGGTAAAGAGCGAAGTGGGTCAACGCCCGTTCCTGCTGATCAGCTCAGCCAATCATCTGCCGCGGGCGATGCGCTTTTTCCATGCAGTGGGACTGAACCCGATTGCCGCGCCGGCCAACCAGTTAGCGATAACCTCGCCGCTCAATGGCTGGGAGCGCGCCATTCCATCATCAATCTGGCTGAGTCACAGCGAGCGGGCAGTTTATGAAACGCTGGGTACGGTACTGCAGCGGCTGAAGGGAGAGGATACGCGGTCATCCGAGCCAGGGGAGTAGCTGTGCGCGCGCGTGGTCGAAACGTGGCCGGTCAAATTCGCCGGTCTGCACCAGCCGATCGATACAATCCCATAACTGATAGAGCCAGCGCCGCCAGACAAAGCCTTCAGCAACTGGCGCGCGTTGCAGATAGGCGTGCAGCAGTGCGGTCTCAGCGGGTGACTCATCCAGCTGAATCAGATCGTATTCACGCGGTGCCCAGAGAATCGTACCCGGCTGCGTCATCGCCAGCAGCTGATCGCTGCGGGGATTTTTCAGCATACTTTGCAGCCTGACGTTACCGTGAACCAGCACGCAGGGATCGTTAAAGTCGCGAAACAGATGCGCTAACCGCGCCCGGCTGCGGAACAAAATCTGACGATCGTCCAGCGTAAAGGCAGGCGGTCGCAGATAACTTAAGGTCGACCAGAGCACCTCTACCCGTTGCGCATACCAGGCGGGCCAGTGGTTTTCCTGGGTACTGTCTACCGTGCCCACCAGACCGTGGCTGTCGAGCCGGTGCCAGGCAAGTAGCCCTTCCACTACCTGTTCGCAAAACTGTTGCCAGCGCTGAGCATCACGCGCTGGCGCTTCGGCCGGCACGCCATTGAGCCGCGCCAGCAGCAGCATTTCATGCACCGGCGGTTGCTGGCTCATCACCAGACCAAATACGGCTGGCACCGCAATCAATCCGGCATGGCCCAGCAGCGCCAGTTTTTTTGCTTCCAGCGCAGCACGGCCCTGATGACGGAAATACTTCGCCATCACCGGCATCGGCTGACCTTCACTATCGTACAGCGCATAAAGTCGGGTGGGTGGATGTTCGCTGATTACTTCGAGACGACTGATGTTCTCACCGAGTACCAGCGCCAGTTCGGATTTAAGCTGTTCCATGCGGCATCCTCCTCAGATGAATTTCACACTATCCTGAAGGGACTACAGATAAGAAGTTTAGTGGCGGATCAATAAAATTGCGCAGTAACGGGGAGCGTCTCCCCGTTTGATCAGGCCTGCATGGCGGCGCGAACGCGCTGCAGATCTTCTGGCGTATCCACTCCGACGCTGGGGATGGTTTGCGCCACGGCAACATGAATCTTTTCGCCGTACCACAACACCCGCAACTGCTCGAGCAGCTCGATCTGTTCCAGCGGGCATGGCGCCCAGGCAACGTAGCGGCGAATAAAGCCGGCACGGTAGGCATAGATGCCAATATGACGCAGCAAAGTGTCACCAATCTGCTCGCGTGAGCGGGCATAACGTTCACGATCCCACGGGATTGTCGCCCGTGAAAAATAGAGCGCGTAGCCGTTAACGTCCATCACCACTTTCACCGCATTCGGATTAAAAGCTTCCTCTGCATCGGTGACTGGCACCGCCAGCGTCGCCATTCCTGCCGCAGAACCGGCCAGATTGTTCGCTACCTGCCGCACGATCTCCGCCGGAATCATCGGCTCGTCACCCTGCACATTGACGATGATCTCATCATCAGCGAACTGATATTTTTCGATCACTTCCGCCAGACGCTCGGTGCCGGACTGATGATCGGCACGCGTCATGCAGACTTCACCGCCTGCAGCTTCAACCGCCTGCGCCACCGCCGGATGATCGGTCGCGACGATCACCCGACTGGCGCCCGACTCACGGGCGCGCTCCATCACATGTACCACCATTGGCTTGCCGTGGATATCGACCAGCGGCTTACCCGCTAAGCGGGTTGACGCATAACGCGCAGGAATGATGGCGGTAAAACTCATGGATGAATCTCTTCAACAGAGAGCGTACGGGCTTCATTTTCCAGTAACACCGGAATGCCGTCACGCACCGGAAACGCCAGGCCGTCCGGTTTGCAGATCAGCTCCTGCTGCGCATTGTTATAGTAGAGTTTGCCATTGCACACCGGGCAGGCAACGATTTCGAGTAAACGATGATCCATATGTCCTCCATCAGGGACCGAATGCATAAGGGGTAAAGCATACCATAGCCCAGCCCGGGCGGGAGGGCGTAAAACGTATCAGCACATCACGGGCTACCCGCTTCGCGATTCAGCGACCACTGGGCCGGCCAGTGCTGTCGCAGCGAGGCCGGTGCCTGCAGCAGCGAGACGGTTTCCGCCCCCTGCCATGCCGCAAAGCGCTCAATCGCCCGCCGGATATCCTGCACAAATCGCAACGTGACCCGCGTCTGCGGCTCAAGCCAGATATTTTTAATCTCCAGCTGCTTTGACTGACGCAACATACGGGCATCCAGCCGGCCTTTTATCTCACCACGATGCAGCATCGGCAGGACAAAATAACCAAATTTGCGCTTAGCCGCCGGCGTATAACACTCGATGCGGTAATCAAAGCTGAACAGTTCCAGCGCACGCTTGCGGTCCCAGACCACCGGGTCAAACGGTGATAAAAGCGCACTGTGTGTCGCCTGCAGCGGGTTCTCAAGCATCGGCAGCAAATCGCGATGCAGCCACATGTCGCCCAGCCCGTCGGCCGTCACCGCAATCAGATCGCCCGCTTCCTGCGCTTCTGCCAGAAAGGTGCTGAGCGGCACCCGTTTCAGGCGGTAATAGTCTGCCAGCCAGCTGCCGCGAAAAATGCCGAGACTGCGGGCGCTGTTAAGTAACATCAGACGGGTAGCCTCAGCTTCACTGATGCTGTGCAGAGCATCCTGCCAGTCGGGCATCACCCGGCTGCGCAGATCGTATACCCGTTGAAAATTGCGGCGTTCAGCGACCATCAGCTCACCGGCACTGAACAGATTTTCCAGATGCCGCTTGTGCGGTTTCCACGCCCACCATCCCGGCTTATGATTCGCGGCATGCGCAAAGTCCGCTGCGCGTACCGGGCCGTTTTCGCGGATTTGCTGCAGTAATTCAGCGATTTCCTGCTGGTGGTCAGCGACCCATTGCGCATTGTACTTCCAGCCCAGCCGTTCCGGCGACAGCATACGATGACGCAGCAATCTGTAGTCGGCTCGCGGAATAAAACAGGCCTCGTGTGCCCAGTATTCAAACACCTCGCCCTGCGCCAGCGCCTGTTCCAGCCACACCGGAGGATAGTCACCGAGGCGACTGAACAGCACCAGATAGGGGCTACGGGCCACAACATTAATAGTATCGATTTGCAGCAGCGACATACGGGAGATGCAGTCAATCAGATCCTGATAGCGGGCGCGCTGGCGCGGTGGACGCAGCAGGCCCTGCGCGGCGAGATGAAGGTGACGTGTTTGCTGTAATGAAAGTGAATGCAGAGGGTTCATTCTCTTCCTTATCCGGTCTGGTGACTAGTTGCGCGCCTGACCGCTGCGGCACAGCTGTTCGATATCGTCCAGCAATGGGGTGACTGCCGTGCCCTGCAGACGGGCATCAACCGGCAGATACCACCAGTTGGGCTGGGCAAATTGGCGGCATTTCACCGCATCTTTTTCGGTCATCAGCAACGGCTGTCCGTCTGATGTCAGACGCGCCAGCTCATCCTGACTGTATGCATGATGGTCGGCAAAGGCGACTTCTGCCACCGGGGTGATACCCAGCTGTTTCAGTGTGGTAAAGAAGCGCGGCGGATGCCCGATACCGGCCATGGCGATAACTGGATCAAGCTGATCAACCGGCCGGGTTTCGCCGCTCAGCAAATGCGTCGCCAGCCCTGGCTGAAGTTGCATGGCTATCTCACCGTGCTGCGCTTCGCCACCGTTAACCACAATCGCATCCACCTGACTCAGCCGACTGGCACGTTCCCGCATCGGCCCGGCCGGTAACCACCAGCCATTGCCAAAACGACGTACCCCATCCACCACCACAATTTCGCGGTCGCGCTGGAGCGCATAGTGCTGCAGGCCATCATCGGTGATGATCACATCTAACGGCCCCTGTTTCAGCAGCGCTTCAATCGCCAGACGCCGCTTTGGCGCTACGGCCACCGGCGCACCGGTGCGCTGGGCGATCAGTACCGGCTCATCTCCAGCCTGTTCGGTGGAGGTCTGCCCGGTGACCAGCAGCGGATACTGCTCGGCTTTACCGCCGTAGCCACGCGACACCACGCCCGCACGCAGACCGCGCTGTTGCAATGCTTCGACCAGCCAGATGACTACCGGCGTTTTGCCATTGCCGCCAGCCGTCAGATTGCCCACCACCACCACCGGCAGCGGTGCGCGCCAGCTTTTACGCCAGCCGCGCTGATAACTGAATCGAATCAGAGTGGTGATCGCCCCATACAGCAGGCTCAGTGGCCATAACAGCAGCCATAAGGGTGAACGACCACTCCAGATACGCTCAATCATTGGCCGAATTGCATCTTGTGCAGCTGTGCATAGGCTCCGCGCTCTGCTAACAGCACCTGATGCGTTCCGCGCTCAACAATCTGACCATCTTCGATCACCACGATTTCATCCGCTTTTTCGATGGTAGAGAGTCGGTGGGCAATCACCAGTGAAGTACGGTTCTTCTGCAGTTCGTCCAGCGCTGACTGAATGGCCCGCTCGGATTCCGTATCCAGTGCCGATGTTGCTTCATCCAGGATCAAAATAGGACAATCACGTAACAGGGCACGCGCAATCGCAATACGCTGACGCTGGCCGCCTGACAGCAGCACACCGTTTTCGCCGATCACCGTATCCAGCCCTTGATCCATCTTATTGATGAAGTCCATGGCATGCGCCATGGTTGCGGCCTTTTCGATCTCCGCGCGGCTGTACTGCTCGCTGCGGGCATAGGCGATGTTATTGGCAATGGTGTCATTGAACAGATGAACATTCTGCGACACCAGCGCCACCTGATTACGCAGCGAACGTAAGGTGTACTCGCGCAGATCGTAACCGTCCAGCAGGATTTCTCCCTGCTGAATGTCGTAAAAGCGAGTCAGCAAGCTGGCCATGGTCGACTTACCGGAACCGGAGCGACCCACCAGAGCAACCGTTTTGCCTGCCGGCAGAGAGAGATTGATATTGCGCAGCGCCGGCACATCACGCCCCGGATAGGTAAAGGTGACGTTGCGGAACTCAATATCGCCCTTCGCACGGGTAATTTCACGGCTGCCGTTATCCACTTCCTGCTTGCTGTCCAGAATAGAGAACAGCGTCTGACAGGCGGCCATACCGCGCTGGAATTGAGCATTGACGTTAGTCAGTGATTTCAATGGACGCATCAGCGCGATCATCGATGAGAACACCACGGTGATAGTACCGGCCGTCAGGGTATCCATTACGCTGGGGAAGCTGGCGGCGTAAAGCACGAAAGCCAGTGCCAGAGATGCGATCAGCTGAATCACCGGATCGGAAATTGATGAGGCTGAAACCAGCTTCATTCCCTGCTGACGCATGCGATTACTGACCCGGGCAAAGCGCTCAGATTCAATCTCCTGACCGCCAAAAATCAGCACTTCTTTATGGCCCTTCAGCATCTGCTCAGCGCTGGTGGTAACCTGCCCCATGGTATTTTGCATGGTTTTACTGATATTACGGAAACGCTTAGAGACGGTGCGGATAGCAAAAGAAACGATCGGTGCCAGAACAATCAGAATCAACGACAGCTGCCAGCTGTAGTAGAACATCATGATGAACAGGCCAATAATCGACGCACCTTCACGCACTACCGTCACCAGCGCACCAGAAGAGGAAGAAGCTACCTGTTCGGAATCATAGGTGATGCGTGACAGCAGGGTACCGGTTGACTGCTGGTCAAAGAATGATACCGGCATGCCCATCATATGGCTGAATAGCCGACGGCGGATATTCATGACCACGTTGCCAGAAACCCAGGAGATGCAGTAACTGGAGATATAACTGGTCACGCCGCGGATCAGCATCAGGCCAATAACCACCAACGGCATCCACAGCATCACCGATTTATCGGCTTTACCAAACCCATCATCCAGTAACGGTTTCAACAGGGAGAGCATTAAGGCGTCGCCCGCAGCGTTAATAATCAGGCAATGGAGGCCACAATTAATCCCGCCTTGTTAGGCGCGATCATCGGCCAGAGTCGGCGGAATGTCTGCCACGTAGAGAGATCTTTATCTAGATGCATTATTTATTCACGCTGTTGGAAATAGCCGGCCATTCTACCTGGATTCGCGTTTGACGCCAAACCACTGATGATACCAACGGGGCATTAATTGATCGCGCAGACCAGAAACCGCAATTTTACCCTGTTGAATAGTGATGCTTATCTGACCCGATTGCCCGGTATCGAACCAGTTAAAGCCGGCCCGCTGATAATTCTCCAGTACGCTTTTGGCGGGCATCCGCCATGCATTGTAGCGTGCCAGCGAGGCTATAGCGGTCTTTCCCGCCGTACTGCGCAACAGCAGCCGGGTTGAGGAGGTGCGGCTGCCATGGTGCGGCACCTGCAGAATATCGACCCTGAGACGTTGTTTCTCCAGCGCAACCAGTTGACGTTCCGCCAGCGCCTCAATATCGCCGGTTAACATGACTCTGACCTGGCCGTCATCAACGATGATCACACAGGAATCGTTGTTGTCGCCCACCGTTGGTATCGACAGTGGCCAGAGTACTTCAAAGTGGAGTTGCTGCCAGCGCCATTGTGTACCGCGTACGCAGGGTAAGTGGGCGTTGTTTGCCAGCGCGCTGCGCACTTTCACCGCCGGCCAGCGTGCTGTTATCGATTCCAGGCCGCCAGTATGGTCGAGATGTTTATGGCTGAGAATCACCTGTTGCAACCGCAGCTGTTTTCGCTCCAGCCACGGAATAATCACCCGGCTGCCAGCATTGTCGGTCTGCCAGCGCGGACCGGTATCATACAGTACCGCCTCATCGCCCTGGCTGATCACCATACTTAAACCGTGGCCAACATCCAGCATATCAATGCGCCATCCCTGCCCCTGCGGCGGCTGGCGACTCAATACCATCGCTAGCGCGATTGCGCTGCTGCTCACAGGCAGAGAAAAGAACAGCTGGGTCCGCCATACGATCAACCCACCCCATACCAGCACCGCGAAAAATGCAGTGCCGTGCAGTGGCCACCAGCCGGGTGGCAATGCTGCCAGACTCTGTAGTAACGCCCGTAACGACAGGTCGGCAGCCTGCCAGAATAGCAGCGATAACGCCGGTACAGGCAGCAGCATTGCGATAAGAATCAGTGGCACGGTGATAAACGACACTACGGGAATGGCCACCACATTGGCCACCAGCGCAGTCAGGCTCAGTCCGTTAAAAATCGCCACCTGCAGCGGTGCCATCAGGATCAGCATTCCCAGTTGAAGATGCAGCAACTGCACGGGCAACCAGCGCCGTTGATGATGAAATCGCCACGGAAGCGGGAACCAGTGAAACCAGATTAACAGCATGGCGACGGCCAGCGTTGAGAGCCAGAAGCTTTCCGACAGCACGGTTAGCGGATCGAGAATCAACAGCAGCGCCACGCAATATGTCCATACCTGCCAGCTATTCAGCTGCACACTGGCAAAACGGGTGAGCGCCCAGAGCGTAAGCGCCAGCAAAGCACGCTCGGCAGGAGGATGCGCGCCTGACAGCCAGCTATAGAGCGCAGCGAACAGCCAGCTTATCATCAGCGGGAAGCCATAGCTGATGTAGCGTGCCGGCAACCTGTACTGCATCCCGCGCGCCAGTAGCCAGCCGCAACCGGCCGCCAGCGCAATGTGCATGCCTGATATCGCCATCAGGTGGGCGGTACCAGTATCCCGTAACAGCTGTCGTGTTTCACGGCTCAGGTCATCCCGGATGCCGAAAGCCAGGGCCTCTAACGTAGCCTGCGACGGTAAGGCGGTGGTCTGCCTGCGGTGCCATAGGATAAATCGCCAGCGCCAGTTACACGCCCGATTGTCAGCTACCTGATGAATAATGCGTCCCTGAAGCGGTGTATTATTCGCCAGCGCAAAACGCTGCGCATCAAAACCCCCCTCATTCAGTCGGGCATGAACCGCGCGTAAACGCAGCTTCATGGTCCAGCGCTGGCCGGGACAGTACTGCTCAGGATCGGCATCAAAGTAAAGCCAGGCAAAACGCGGCGGAAACAGCATCTTTTCGCCCTCTTTCAGCAGACGAACCCTGATTTGCTTTCTCTCCTTTCTCAGTTCGCTAATACGGATGCTGTAAGTCGCTGGCCGCTCGGCATGGTGTTCAATATCTCTGACCATTAATCGTGCATCATTAGTTGCCCATGCCAGAAATATCAGGGCGATCCCGGTTATGCGCAGGCTCTGCGGGCGACTGTGCAGTAAAACGATCCCGGTTAATAGCAAGCCGAGAATGATACCGCCAGAGGGAAGTCGGGCGATAAACAGTAAAGGCAACGTAGCAACAACTGCCAGCCGGGCTAAAACTATCCATGTCAGCATAATCACATCCATCCTGATGAATGTGTTTATTCTGAACGGTTGGCGAAGAGGTGAAAGCAGGTAATCAGGCAGTAGCGAGCGGCATCGCATTAATCCGCAGGGCTTGCAGAGTGGGTTGCACTAATCCGGATGTCAGCTCCAGGTGTCAGCACTGAAAAATAGCAGCCAAAAAAAAACGACATCCGGAGATGTCGTTTGTCTGGTTCGGTATCGGCTTAGCCGTAGATATTTGCGCGATCGCGCAGTTCTTTGCCTGGCTTGAAGTGGGGAACGTATTTACCTTCCAGATCCACTTTGTCACCCGTTTTAGGGTTACGACCAGTACGCGGAGCGCGATAGTGCAAAGAAAAGCTGCCGAATCCCCGGATTTCGATGCGTTCGCCCTGTGCCAGCGTAGTGGCCATGTGCTCAAGCATCTCTTTTACTGCATCCTCAACGACTTTCGCCGGTATATGAGTATGCTGTCCCGCCAGTCTTTCGATCAGTTCTGACTTGGTCATGTAACCTCCGGTTTATCCCTCTGGGAATGTATGACAGCTTTTACCGAAACCGGGTGGTTGCCCACCCGGTGCTTCAGGTCGATTACTCGCCTTTAGCCGCTTTGAACGCTTCAGCCATGGCGTTAGAGAAGTTACCTTCTTCCTGTTTGGTGTTAACAGTATTGATGGCTTCTTTCTCATCAGCCTGGTCTTTCGCACGGACAGACAGGCTAACAACACGGTTTTTACGATCAACGCCGGTGAATTTAGCTTCAACGTCGTCGCCAACGCTCAGAACCAGAGTGGCATCTTCAATGCGGTCCAGTGAAGCTTCAGAAGCGCGCAGGTAACCCTCAACGCCGTCTGCTAATTCAACTGTAGCACCTTTAGCATCAACAGCAGTTACTTTGCCGTTAACGATAGCGCCTTTCTTGTTCAGCGTGATGTAGTTGTTGAACGGATCTTCTGCCAGTTGCTTAACGCCCAGAGAGATACGCTCACGCTCTGCATCGACCTGCAGTACAACGGCAGCGATTTCGTCGCCTTTTTTGTACTCACGAACGGCTTCTTCGCCAGTCGCGTTCCAGGAGATGTCAGACAGGTGAACCAGACCGTCGATGCCGCCGTCCAGGCCGATGAAGATACCGAAGTCAGTGATTGACTTGATTTTACCTTCAACACGATCGCCTTTGTTGTGCGTCTCAGCGAACTGCTGCCATGGGTTAGATTTACACTGCTTCAGACCCAGGGAGATACGACGACGCTCTTCGTCAATGTCCAGAACCATAACTTCAACCACGTCGCCTACGTTAACAACTTTAGACGGATGGATGTTTTTGTTGGTCCAGTCCATTTCAGACACGTGTACCAGACCTTCAACGCCTTCTTCGATTTCCACGAAGCAGCCGTAATCAGTCAGGTTGGTTACACGACCGGTCAGGCGAGTGCCTTCCGGATAGCGCTTAGCGATAGCCACCCATGGATCTTCGCCCAGCTGTTTCAGGCCGAGGGATACGCGGGTACGCTCGCGGTCGAACTTCAGCACTTTAACAGTGATTTCGTCGCCCACATTGACGATTTCGCTTGGATGCTTAACGCGTTTCCAGGCCATGTCAGTGATGTGCAGCAGGCCGTCAACTCCACCCAGATCCACGAATGCACCGTAGTCAGTGAGGTTCTTAACGATACCTTTGACTTCCATGCCTTCCTGCAGGTTTTCCAGCAGCTGATCGCGCTCTGCGCTGTTTTCGGATTCGATAACCGCACGACGTGAAACCACGACGTTGTTGCGTTTCTGATCCAGCTTGATCACTTTGAATTCAAGCTCTTTGCCTTCCAGGTGCAGCGTATCGCGCACCGGACGAACATCGACCAGTGAACCTGGCAGGAACGCACGGATACCGTTCAGCTCAACTGTGAAGCCACCTTTAACTTTGCCGTTGATAACACCGGTAACAGTTTCAGCGTCTTCGTAAGCTTTCTCCAGCGTGATCCAGGCTTCATGGCGCTTAGCTTTCTCACGGGACAGCAGGGTTTCACCGAAGCCGTCTTCCACTGCATCCAGAGCAACATCAACTTCGTCGCCAACCTGGATTTCCAGTTCGCCGGCTGCGTTCTTGAACTGCTCTGCAGGAATTGCAGATTCAGATTTCAGGCCCGCATCAACCAGAACGACATCTTTGTCGATAGAAACGACGATGCCACGAACGATAGAACCCGGGCGGGTTTCGATTGTTTTTAAGGATTCTTCAAATAGTTGAGCAAAAGATTCAGTCATATTGATAATCTTCAGGATTCTTCAATTTAACGTCCATCTGACTTCATGTCGGATGGGGTTGTTTCACATGCCCAGCACCGGGTCCGTGGTACAGGGTGATAAAATTCAGTTAAGCCGTAATGCCCAGCTTTTCACGGGCATAGTGTAGCGCTTTTTCAATGACTTGATCGATGGACATTTTTGTAGAATCCAGCATCAGGGCATCGTCAGCGGGTACTAAAGGCGCAATTGCGCGATTGCGATCGCGGTCATCACGTTCTTTTATCTCGGCTAAAAGGCGATCAAAGTTAACATTAAAGCCATTATCCTGCAACTGTAGCATACGGCGCTGGGCGCGCTCTTCCGCGCTGGCATCAAGAAAAATTTTGACCGGCGCATCCGGGAAAACCACCGTGCCCATATCGCGACCGTCGGCAATTAAGCCTGGCGCTTCGCGAAAACCGCGCTGACGACGCAGCAATGCTTCACGGACACGCGGGAAAGCCGCCACGCGGGAGGCGGTGTTGCTGACCTCCTGAGTCCGAATTTCACCGGTGACATCTTCCCCTTCGAGGATGACCTGCATTTCGCCCTTTTGTGACACAAAGCGCACATCCAGATGTGCCGCAATCGGCACCAGCGCTTCTTCAGATTCGATATCGACCTGATGATGCAACGCCGCCAATGCCAGTACGCGGTAAATCGCACCGGAATCCAGCAGATGCCACTGCAACGCTTCCGCCATCGCTTTGCACAGGGTCCCTTTTCCCGCACCACTTGGCCCATCGATAGTTATGACCGGGGCAGTTACTGTCATTATTCCCTCCTGTTGCTGCGCGCTCTTCGGCCTGTCGGCCATCGGTAATGACTAGCATTATACGCTGCCCAACCCACCTTGGTTACCCTTTCGCACTGACGGTGTTAATAATTCCAGGTAAATCAGAGGATTTCTGCCGCGATACGGCCAGATAATATGAGGATTTCCGGTGCGATTTCGCACCGGAGAGAGGCTATCAGGCTGGCTGGCTGATCTTAGCCAGCTGGTCGAAATAGTCAGGGAAGGTTTTTGCCGTACAGCCCGGATCGAGAATGGTGACCGGCGTATCGGAGAGCGCGACTAATGAAAAACACATCGCCATGCGGTGATCGTTATAGGTGCCAATATCCGCATGAATAAGGGTAGCCGGCGGCGTAATACGAATATAATCGTGGCCCTCTTCCACTTCCGCACCCACTTTACGCAGCTCGGTAGCCATAGCACTCAGCCGATCGGTCTCTTTCACCCGCCAGTTATAAATGTTACGCAACTGGGTCGTGCCTTCGGCAAACAGTGCCGTGGTGGCAATGGTCATCGCCGCATCCGGGATATGGTTCATGTCCATATCAATGGCGCGTAACGTGCCGGCAGTGCAGGCAATATAGTCATCGCCCCACTCAATCTTCGCGCCCATTTTTTCCAGTACGTCCGCAAAACGGATATCGCCCTGCACGCTCTGGCGGCCAATACCGGTGACCCGCACCGTGCCACCTTTAATCGCAGCCGCAGCGAGGAAATAAGATGCGGAAGAGGCATCGCCTTCTACCAGATAATCGCCTGGCGACTGATACTGCTGCTGTCCTTTAATCAGAAAGTGCTGATAGTTCTGGTTTTCAACCTCAACACCAAAGCAACGCATCAGGTGTAGCGTAATGTCGATGTAGGGTTTGGAAACCAACTCACCTTTGATGGTGATGCGGGTATCCTGCTCAGCCAGCGGCGCAGTCATCAATAATGCCGTCAGGAACTGGCTGGAGACGCTGCCATCCACGCTGACGTCTCCGCCGGTAAATCCGCCGCGTAAGCGCAGCGGCGGATAATCCTGATTCTCCAGATACTCGATGCTGGCGCCGCCCTGACGTAATGCATCAACCAGATGGCCGATTGGACGTTCTTTCATCCGCGGCTCGCCGGTCAGTTCGATATCCTGCTGTCCCAGGCAGAGCGCTGCGGCCAGTGGACGCATCGCGGTGCCGGCATTGCCCAGGAAAAGCGACAAAGGCTGTGATGATTGCAGAGGGCCGGCATTCCCCGTAACTTCACATACCCGGCGATCGCTGGAGAGCGTATAGCTTACACCCAGTGCGCTAAGCGCATTGAGCATGTGCTTAACATCATCGCTGTCGAGTAAGTTAGTCAGACGGGTAGTACCTTTAGCGAGGGCAGCCAGCAGTAATGCACGGTTTGATACGCTCTTAGAACCGGGCAGATTTACCGTGCCATTAACGCGGGCGATGGGTTGGAGAGTCAGGGAGTCCTGCATGTGAAACGAAATCCTCAAAAAATACGAAGACCTCGCCATCTGACGAGGTCTGGCATCAGCATCAATGCTGATATGTCATTAATCAGCCGTGACGGCGTTCAAAATCAACCATAAAGTCGGTCAGCGCCTTAACGCCTTCCAGCGGCATGGCATTATAGATAGAAGCACGCATGCCCCCGACTACCCGATGTCCTTTCAGCGCATGCAGTCCCGCCTTGAAAGACTCTTCAAGGAACAATGCATCCAGCGACGCGTCGGCCAGCTGGAAAGGGATATTCATGCGTGAACGGTTGTCAGTCGCCACATCGTTGCGGTAGAAGCCGCTGTGATCAATCACGCCGTACAGCAGGTCAGCTTTGGCCTGATTGATCCGGTCGATTTCTGCCACACCGCCCTTCTCTTTCAGCCATTTGAATACCAGCCCCGAAAGGTACCAGGCGAACGTTGGCGGGGTGTTAAACATCGAATCGTTGTCGGCCAACACTTTATAATCGAGGATTGACGGCACTGACGCCTGCGCCTGACCTAACAGATCTTCGCGCACAATCACCAGCGTTAAGCCTGCAGGCCCGACGTTTTTCTGCGCACCGGCATAGATCACGCCATAGCGGCTGACATCAATCGGGCGGGACAGAATGGTAGAGGAGAAATCTGCGACCACCGTTTTGCTGCCAAAGTCAGGCTGCTCGTCGATCGCAATACCGTCGATAGTTTCATTCGGGCAGAAATGCAGGTAGGCGGATGCATCACTGACGTCCCATTCCCGCATCGGCAGAATCGCGCGTTTACCGTCGCGTGTGGTTTTGACATCCAGGGTGCGCGGGGAGCAATATTTTTGCGCTTCTTTGATGGCGCTGTGCGCCCAGTATCCGCCGTCGGCATAGTCTGCACTGGAAGCGGTGCCGAGCAGGTTGCCAGGCACGGCAGCAAACTGCGCACGTGCCCCACCGTGACAGAATAATACTTTGTAATTAGCCGGTATTTTTAGCAGATCACGGAAGTCCTGCTCCGCCTCTTCAGCAACCTGAATAAACTCTTTGCTGCGGTGACTGATCTCCATTACGGAGGTTCCCAGGCCACGCCAGTTTGTCAGCTCTTGTTCTGCACGACGGAGCACTTCAACCGGCAGCATCGCTGGGCCGGAGCTAAAATTATAAACTTGCGTCATTTCCCCTCACCACTGTCATATCGAACGGTTATGAATAACTTACCGGTTTTATCACTGCATCCTGGCGGCTGCAATCATAAATCGGGTAGCGGTCACATTTTCTGAATCTGTCGCGCCGGAGGTTATGTTACCAATGCAAACCAGCACGAAATTTTGTGAGGCTTCGTCCAGCCTGGCGGTTTACCGTTTGGCCTGACTGGCGAGAAGGTGAAAACTAAGCCGGTAAAATTATCCCGCCTTGATAGCGGATCGTCAGCAAAATCCGTATCATTGCGCGCTTTACGCACCCTATGACAACTGAGAGAGCGGCACTATGACGCAAACATTTATCCCGGGCAAAGATGCCGCGCTGGAAGACTCCATTACCCGTTTCCAGAATAAACTTCAGGACCTTGGCTTTAATATTGAAGAAGCATCGTGGCTGAATCCTGTTCCCCATGTCTGGTCTGTGCATATTCGTGACCGCGATTGCCCGCTCTGCTTCACTAACGGCAAAGGCGCCAGCAAAAAAGCGGCACTGGCCTCCGCGCTGGGTGAATATTTTGAACGCCTCTCAACCAACTATTTCTTCGCCGATTTCTGGTTAGGGAAAAGTATCGCTAACGGCGACTTCGTTCACTATCCCAATGAAAAATGGTTTGCACTGCCAGCTGATGAATCACTGCCAGAGGGCATTCTTGATCCGCGCCTACGGGCTTTTTATGACCCGGATAATGCGCTGACGGCAGCAGAGTTGATTGATCTGCAGTCCGGCAATGTCGAACGCGGCATCTGCGCGCTGCCTTTCACCCGTCAGTCAGATCAGCAAACCGTCTATATTCCGATGAACATTATCGGCAACCTCTACGTTTCTAATGGTATGTCAGCCGGTAACACTGCCAATGAAGCGCGGGTTCAGGGGCTGTCAGAAGTATTTGAGCGCTACATTAAAAACCGCATCATTGCCGAAGCGATTAGCCTGCCGGCGATCCCGGATGCCGTCATGCAGCGTTATCCCGATGTGGTTGAAGCGATTGCGCGGCTGGAAGCAGAAGGGTTCCCAATCTTTGCTTATGATGCCTCGCTGGGCGGCAAATATCCGGTCATCTGCGTCGTGCTGTTCAATCCGGCAAATGGCACCTGTTTCGCCTCGTTCGGTGCTCATCCTGATTTTGGTGTGGCGCTTGAGCGTACTGTTACCGAATTATTACAGGGCCGCAGCCTCAAAGATCTGGACGTGTTCACGCCGCCGACCTTTGATGATGAGGAAGTGGCGGAACACGCCAATCTCGAAACGCACTTTATTGACTCGAGCGGTCTGATCTCCTGGGATCTGTTCAAAGAGACCGCGGACTATCCGTTTGTCGACTGGTCGTTTGCCGGCACCACTGAGCAGGAATTTGCCACGCTGATGGCGATCTTCGCCGCTGAAGATCAGGAAGTTTATATTGCTGATTACGAGCATCTGGGCGTGTACGCCTGCCGCATTATCGTGCCTGGCATGTCGGACATCTATCCGGCGGAAGATCTGCTGCTGGCGAATAACAGCATGGGCGCAGGTATGCGTGAAACCTTACTGGCCCTGCCTGACAGCAACTGGAATCCTGAAGAGTATCTGGATCTGATTGGTCAGCTTGATGATGAAGGCTTTGATGACTTCACCCGCGTGCGCGAACTGCTGGGCCTGGCAACCGGTAAAGACAACGGCTGGTACACGCTGCGCATTGGCGAATTAAAAGCGATGCTGGCGATGGCGGGCGGCGATCTTGAGCAGGCGCTGATCTGGACCGAATGGACAATGGAGTTCAACAGCTCAATCTTTACCCCTGAACGTGCTAACTACTATCGTTGCCTGCAAACCTTGCTGTTACTGGCAATGGAAGATGAGCGTGATCCCCTGCAATATCATCATGCATTTGTACGTATGTATGGCCCAGAGGCGATGGAAGCCGCTTCAGCAGCCATCAGTGGTGAGGGTCCGTTCTACGGGCTTCAGGCTGTTGATGAGGAACTGAAAGCATTCCCGGCTCATCAGTCACTGCTTGCGGCCTATGAAAAACTGCAAGCGGCCAAACGTCGTTACTGGCAAAGTGCGTAATTACCCGCGAATGAACGGTAAATGACGCCAACGCCCTGCTATCAGGCTGGCCTGACAGCAGGGCGTTATTTTTTCATGAAACATTAGCTGCATTAAAATTATTTTCTGCCAGAACACTTCATAATATTTAACATATCAATCCACAATGAATAACATGCGCCGCGCGTTGAAGCAGCGCAGCCCTTTCATATTAAAATAAATTTGTATTTTTAAAATTTATTTATTTTTTATTATTCAAACGCTTATTTAAAATAATTCCCTTTAAGCTGGCTCATATCGTCTGTCGCTCCGGCAAACATGATCCAAATCAATTACTGACCTATACTCCTTTGTTAGTATTTTTTCAGACAACTTATGGAGTAAGTTAGTGTGAAAGCTGACAACCCTTTTAATCTGTTACTACCGGCCGAGATGGCGAAAGTTGCTGAAGATGCAGGTATATACAAAGCAACTAAACATCCTTTTACCACCTTCTTTCTGGCGATAAACGCCGGCGTATTTATCTCCATTGCCTTTGTTTTTTATATCACAGCAACCACCGGTACCGCTGCAATGCCATATGGCATCGCCAAACTGATCGGTGGCATCTGTTTCTCTCTGGGTTTAATGCTGGTAGTGGTGTGTGGTGCCGACCTCTTTACCTCTACCGTTTTGATTGTGGTGGCCAAAGCCAGCGGACGCATCAGCTGGCCTCAACTGGCCCGCAACTGGATAAACGTCTATCTCGGTAACCTGGCAGGCGCGCTCTTCTTCGTCGGACTGATGTGGTTTGCCGGCGAGTACATGGTGGCGAATGGTGCCTGGGGACTAAACGTCCTGCAAACCGCTGACCACAAAATGCATCACACGTTTATTGAAGCGATGTGTCTGGGTATCCTGGCGAATTTGCTGGTCTGCCTGGCCGTCTGGATGAGTTATTCAGGCCGGACTCTCACCGATAAGCTGGTAGTGATGATCTTTCCTGTGGGGATGTTTGTCGCCAGTGGCTTTGAGCACAGCATTGCCAATATGTTTCTCATCCCTTTTGCCATTGTGATTCGCGACTTCGCAAGCCCTGAGTTCTGGCAGGCTACCGGCGCTACCGCTGCACAGTTCCAGTCGCTCACAGTCAGCAACTTTATTTTTGACAACCTGATTCCCGTCACCCTCGGCAATATTATCGGCGGCGGTGTACTGGTCGGGTTGACCTACTGGATCATCTATCTCCGTAACGGTGACCAGTCACATTAAACGCATTTTTGACGGCGCAATATGTTCACTGCGCCCGACCGTAAAGTCTCCTCATATAAGGCAGGTATATTATGACCGAACTTAATGCAAAACTGGCTTCAGCCTGGGAAGGATTTGCTGAAGGTGAATGGCAGAATAGCGTCAATGTGCGCGACTTCATCCAGAAAAACTACACTCCGTATGAAGGTGATGAGTCTTTCCTGGCGGGTCCGACCGAAGCGACCACCAAATTATGGGAAAGCGTACTTGAAGGCATTAAAATTGAGAACCGCACCCACGCACCGGTAGATTTCGATACTGACCTGGCGTCAACCATTACCTCGCATGACGCGGGCTACATCATTAAGCCGCTGGAAAAAATCGTTGGTCTGCAGACCGAAGCCCCATTAAAACGCGCCATCATTCCTTATGGCGGCATCAAAATGGTCGAAGGCTCATGCAAAGTTTATGGCCGCGAACTCGACCCATCGCTGAAAAAAATCTTCACTGAATACCGTAAAACGCATAACCAGGGTGTCTTCGACGTTTATACCCCGGATATTCTGCGCTGCCGTAAATCAGGTATCCTGACCGGTCTGCCTGATGCTTACGGCCGTGGCCGCATCATTGGTGACTACCGTCGTGTCGCTTTATACGGTATCGACTATCTGATGGCGGACAAATTCGCACAGTTCGCCTCTTTACAGAGCGACCTGGAAAATGGCGTTAATCTTGAAGCCACTATCCGTCTGCGTGAAGAGATTTCTGATCAGCATCGTGCTTTGGGCCAGATTAAAGAGATGGCAGCCAAATATGGCCATGACATCTCAGGTCCGGCAACCAACGCTATGGAAGCGGTACAGTGGACTTACTACGGCTATCTGGCCGCAGTTAAATCGCAGAACGGCGCCGCGATGTCGTTTGGTCGTGTCTCTACCTTCCTGGATATCTACATCGAACGTGACCTGAAAGCCGGTAAACTAACCGAAGAACAGGCACAGGAGCTGATTGACCATCTGGTAATGAAACTGCGTATGGTCCGTTTCCTGCGCACGCCGGAATATGACGAACTGTTCTCTGGTGATCCAATCTGGGCAACCGAATCACTGGCCGGTATGGGCGTTGATGGCCGTACACTGGTATCGAAAAGCACCTTCCGCTTCCTGAATACCCTTTACACCATGGGTCCTTCACCAGAGCCGAACATGACCATTCTGTGGTCTGAAAAACTGCCTATTAATTTCAAAAAATATGCAGCTAAAGTCTCCATCGATACCTCATCATTGCAGTATGAAAATGATGACCTGATGCGTCCTGACTTCGATAATGATGACTACGCCATCGCCTGCTGCGTCAGCCCGATGATCGTCGGCAAACAAATGCAGTTCTTCGGTGCGCGTGCCAACCTGGCGAAAACCCTGCTGTACGCAATCAACGGCGGCGTTGATGAAAAAATGAAAATGCAGGTTGGACCGAAAGAAGACAAAATTACCGATGACGTGCTGGATTTCGACACCGTTATGGCGCGTATGGACCACTTCATGGACTGGCTGGCTAAACAGTATGTGACGTCGCTGAACATCATCCATTACATGCATGATAAGTACAGCTACGAAGCCGCACTGATGGCGCTGCATGACCGTGATGTTTATCGCACTATGGCCTGTGGTATTGCCGGTCTGTCAGTGGCAGCGGATTCACTGTCAGCCATTAAATATGCCAAAGTGAAACCAGTACGTGATGAAGATGGCCTGGCAATCGACTTTGATATTGAAGGCGAATATCCGCAGTTTGGTAACAACGACCCGCGCGTCGATGACCTGGCCTGCGATCTGGTTGAGCGCTTTATGAAGAAAATTCAGCAGCTCAACACTTACCGCCATGCCGTACCGACACAGTCTGTCCTGACCATTACTTCTAACGTGGTTTACGGTAAGAAAACCGGTAACACCCCAGATGGACGTCGTGCTGGCGCGCCATTCGGTCCAGGTGCGAACCCAATGCACGGCCGCGATCAGAAAGGTGCGGTAGCGTCACTAACCTCCGTCGCTAAACTGCCGTTTGCCTACGCCAAAGATGGTATCTCTTATACCTTCTCGATTGTACCAAACGCGCTGGGTAAAGATGATAACGTGCGTAAAGCCAACCTTGCCGGTCTGATGGATGGTTATTTCCATCATGAAGCCAGCATCGAAGGCGGTCAGCATCTTAACGTCAACGTGATGAACCGTGAAATGCTGCTGGACGCCATGGAGCATCCAGAGAAGTATCCACAGCTGACCATCCGTGTTTCCGGTTACGCTGTACGCTTCAACTCCCTGACTAAAGAACAGCAGCAGGACGTGATTACCCGTACGTTTACGCAGTCACTGTAAACACCGCGCTGTACTGAATATAAAAGGCTCCGCAGGGAGCCTTTTATTCAAAAGTCTGTTCTGATGGTGATCTCATCTACGGTCACGATCAGAATCGATTTCCTGCCCTGAGCGCAACAGAGATTGCGCCGTCTGTCCCGGCAGACTCACTGGAGAAAACATCGCAATGTCAGTCAACGGTCGTATCCACTCATTCGAATCCTGCGGAACCGTCGATGGTCCCGGTATCCGTTTCATTACCTTCTTCCAGGGCTGCCTGATGCGCTGTCTCTACTGTCACAACCGTGACACCTGGGACACCCACGGCGGGAAAGAGATCAGCGTCGAGGCGTTGATGGCGGATGTACTCTCTTATCGTCATTTTATGAACGCCTCAGGCGGCGGCGTCACGGCGTCGGGCGGTGAGGCAATTCTTCAGGCTGAATTCGTGCGCGACTGGTTCCGCGCCTGTAAAGCTGAAGGCATTCACACCTGTCTTGATACCAACGGCTTTGTCCGCCGCTACGATCCGGTTATCGATGAGTTGCTTGAGGTGACCGATTTAGTAATGCTCGATCTCAAACAGATGAATGATGAAATTCACCAGATTCTGGTTGGCGTATCGAATCACCGCACGCTGGAATTTGCCCGCTATCTACAGAAAAAAGGTAAACGGACCTGGATTCGATTTGTGGTCGTGCCTGGCTATTCTGACGACGACGATAGCGTGCACCGGCTGGTGAATTCACCCGCGATATGGAAAACGTTGAAAAGATTGAGCTGTTGCCCTACCACGAACTGGGCAAGCATAAATGGATTGCGATGGGTGAAGAATACAAGCTGGATGGAGTCAAACCGCCAACCAAAGAGACGATGGAGCGAGTTAAAAATATTCTCGCCAGCTATGGCCACGAAGTGATGTACTGATTAGCCAGATAACAATAAAAAGGGAGCCCGTGGCTCCCTTTTTCATACCCTGCCCTCAGGCATGCGCCACCGGCGTGGCATGATGATTCGCTTTACGCAGCAGCATCACCAGATAGATCAGTGCCACTGCTGCAATCATCACAAACAGCAGCCGGTCAGAGTAATTTTGCATCAGCATTGAGGTCATTCCCGGCCCCACCAGACTGCCAACGGTGTAGCTCATCAACAGCGCCTGATTCATCGCCACCAGTTCATGGTGCGCTACCGTTTCACAGGCCCATGACATCGCCACCGGATAGAGTGTAAAACCCGCCAGCCCCAGCACGAACAGTGCCGGCGCCATCGCGGCGTTAGTCAACATGGCCATCGCGCCCAGAATCACTACAAACACCTGGACCCGTAATACCAGCATGCGGCCAAAGCGGTCAGCCAGCCGGCCAATCGGCCACTGACCGACGATACCTGCGCTCACCAGCAATGCCATCCAGTAACCGACGTTGGCATCGCTCATACCCTGATGCGACAGGTAGAGCGGCATCAGGCCGTAAAGCGAACCCAGAACGATGCCTGAGATGATGCAGCCGTTGATGCCCAAGCGCGAACTGCGACGACGCAGCATTGGCCAGATGCGTCCTGGGGCCGCTTCAGCCGGTTCACTGCTGGCGGAAACACGGGTGAAGACCAGCGGCAATACCGCACAAAACACCAGGCTGGTTACCCACGGGATCACACTTAACAATTCTGTCGACAGCTTACTGACCAGCAGTTGTCCGGCCACGGTGCCGAGATAGTAGACAATCATATAGGCAGCCAGTAGCTGGCCGCGATTGCGCACCGTGCCGCTGCACAGCAACGCGCTCTCCACTACCACCCACATCAGCGCACAGCCGACGCCAGCGATAAATCGCAGCGAACTCCACGCCCAGAAGCCTTCCATCATCGCCAGGCAGATCGTCGCCACGGCAAACAGGCCGGTGGCGAGATAGTAGCTGCGGTTGAATCCGTACTGTCTGATTAACCAGCCAGCCAGCACTGTGCCAGCAAGATTGCCGGTGTAATAGGATGAACTGACGATACCCACTTGCCATGTGGTCAGTAAGTCATGGGTCAGCCACAGCGGAACCAGCGTATTAAGTACGGCGATTGAGACGGTCATTAACAGCAGGCCGCAAAGCAGCAATATCACGGGACGTGACCAGGTTGACATAGGGGGCAGGAACCAAAGCGAATGAAGGAAATTGCGCGCAGTTTGCCATTGGCTTTTTTAAAGTCAATGGGGACAAATTTGTTGCAGCACATTTTGCTGTATCACAATTTAATTTACTAATCATCAGTGGGTTACAAACAGACTAAGCGGCAGAACCACAAATGCTATCTCTATGAAAAACAGGATTTTTAAGCCGTTCAGCTGCTCTGATATCGATAACGTTTATTTGTGATAAGTTCCTAAGACGAACTAACCCTGCGCAGAGATAACAGACATAAAAAAACCCGGCCGAAGCCGGGTCTGCTATTCAGTGCGGGCTTAGCCGATAATCTCAACGCCGTTCATGTAAGGACGTAAAACCTCAGGCACCACGATGCGGCCATCCTGCTGCTGATAGTTTTCCAGCACCGCCACCAGCGTACGACCCACTGCCAGACCTGAACCATTCAGGGTATGAACCAGACGCGGTTTCTTATCCTGCTTGCTGCGGCAGCGCGCTTGCATACGGCGCGCCTGGAAATCGCCCATGTTGGAGCATGAGGAGATCTCACGATAGGTATTTTGAGCCGGTAACCAGACTTCCAGATCGTAGGTTTTAGTCGAGCCAAAGCCCATATCGCCGGTACAGAGTAAAACCTTACGATAAGGCAGGTCCAGCAGCTGCAGAACTTTCTCGGCGTGGCCGACCAGCTCTTCCAGCGCATCCATTGACTGTTCCGGCGTTACGATCTGCACCATCTCGACTTTATCGAACTGATGCATACGGATCAGGCCGCGAGTGTCACGGCCATAAGAACCGGCTTCAGAACGGAAGCACGGAGTATGCGCAGTCAGCTTAACCGGCAGGCTCTCCTCTTCAAGAATCTCGTCACGCGCCAGGTTGGTCAACGGGACTTCCGCCGTTGGGATCAGCGCATAGTGGCTGCTGTCTGATTCCTCTTCCAGCGGACGGGTATGGAACAGATCTTCACCGAACTTCGGCAACTGACCGGTACCGTACAGCGTTTCATGGTTGACCAGGTAAGGCACGTAGGTTTCGAGATAACCGTGCTGCTCAGTGTGCAGGTCGATCATGAACTGACTCAGGGCACGATGCAGACGCGCGATCTGGCCCTGCATCACCACAAAGCGTGAACCGGTCAGCTTCACGGCGGCCGCAAAATCAAGCCCTTTCGCCGCTTCACCCAGCTCAACGTGATCTTTTACCTCGAAGTCGAACTGGCGCGGTTCGCCCCAGCGGCTGACTTCCTGGTTTTCGCTGTCATCTTTACCCAGTGGCACTTCATCTGCCGGAATATTTGGCAGCGCCAGCGCGAAGTCACGAATTTGATTCTGCAGTTCATCCAGTTCTGCTTTAGCGGCATCCAGGCGTTCGCCCAGCGCATTCACTTCCTGACGCAGTGGCTCGATGTCTTCCCCACGGGCTTTGGCCTGGCCGATGGATTTGGATCGGGCATTGCGCTCCGCCTGCAGGTTTTCTGTTTCGACCTGCAAGACTTTACGACGCTCTTCAAGCGTACGCAGCGTTTCCACATCCAGTTTAAATCCCCGGCGTGCCAGTTTTTCTGCGACTGCGTCTGGCTCGTTACGCAGCAGATTGGGATCGAGCATGCTTATCCTGTGTATTTAAAAGTTGATTGAAAGAAGGGACGCATTCCAGCGGAATGCGTTGAAAACCTTGACCACATTACCGTAACGTCTGTTTCAGCGGTAGCGTTTTGTCGGGCTATTTTGATCCTGCTCAGCCAGCCAGCTTAGCTTTTCGCCAATCTTACCTTCGAGCCCGCGCTGAGTAGGGACATAATAACGCGCCTGCGCCATTTCAGGCGGAAAGTAGACTTCGCCAGCCGCGTAGGCGTTCGCCTCGTCATGGGCATAACGGTACTCTTTGCCTAAGCCCATCTCTTTCATCAGCTTGGTCGGGGCATTACGCAGATGTTCCGGCACGTCATAATCAGGGTGGTCACGTGCATCGCGCATTGCCGCTTTAAAGGCGGTATAGACTGCGTTGCTTTTCGGTGCGCAGGCCAGATAGACGATTGCCTGGGCAATGGCACGCTCCCCTTCCGCCGGGCCAACGCGGGTAAAACAGTCCCAGGCCGCAATCGCCACCTGCATGCCGCGCGGATCGGCATTGCCGACATCTTCAGAAGCAATCGCCAGCAGACGCCGTGCCACGTACAACGGGTCGCCGCCCGCGGTGATAATGCGTGCGTACCAGTAAAGCGCAGCATCCGGCGCAGAGCCGCGTACCGATTTATGCAGCGCCGAGATCAGATCGTAAAAGCGGTCGCCTTTGTTATCGAAACGTGCCGATCGTTCGCCTGAGACTTCATTCAGCAGTTGCGGTGTCAGTTCACGCTGGCCCGACGCGTTGGTTTCGGCCATGTCGGCCATCATCTCCAGCGTATTCAGCGCCCGTCGGGCATCGCCATTGACCAGTTCAGCGATCATCCGGCGGGTATTCTCTGGCAGCACAATGTCGCTGTCGCCGTAGCCACGCACTTTATCCTGCATCGCCTGATCCAGCACCTGTTCGATATCGTCGTGGGTCAGCGATTTCAGCAGATAGACTCTGGCTCGCGACAGCAACGCCGAGTTCAGCTCAAACGAGGGGTTCTCAGTCGTGGCACCGATAAAGGTGATGGTGCCATCTTCGATGTGCGGTAAAAACGCATCCTGCTGGCTTTTGTTGAAGCGATGAACTTCATCGACGAACAGAATGGTACGTCGCCCGACCTGTTTGCTCTGACGGGCGCGCTCAATGGCTTCACGAATCTCTTTAACGCCGGAGGTTACCGCAGAAATACGCTCCACATCGGCGTTGCCATAGTGCGCGATAATTTCAGCCAGCGTGGTCTTGCCGGTCCCGGGTGGCCCCCACAGAATCATTGAGTGCAGATGGCCTGCTTCAATGGCGCGCGGCAATGGCTTTCCGACACCCAGCAGATGCTGCTGACCAATGTACTGTTTCAACGTTTCTGGCCGCATACGCGCGGCCAGAGGTTTGAAATTTTCAGTGGAAAAATCCAGGGACAGGTTACTCACTGTGACCTCACTGACGTTGATCGTCCACCGTTACGCCTTTTGGCGGAGTGAACGTAAATTTATCCGGGCTGATCGCGCCATTCTGCTGGCTTTTCAGCTGATAATCGCTGCGCTGACCATCCTGTTCAATGGCGCTGAAGCGGTTAATGGTTCCGCCTGGCGTCACCTGAATGGTGAACTGTTTCAGGTTGCCGTCACTGTTTTTTGGCGTCAGTTCGAAGTTGTCCCCTTGCTGTTTAATGTTGTACTGCTTCCAGTCATTAGACTGATTGCGGGCAATCAACATAAACGGGGTGTTGCTGGTCGCATTCTGCAACAGGCTGACGGTCGCCTGTTCAACAAAAGGATTGTAGAACCACAGCGATTTGCCATCGGAAATGATGATGCTTTCATCCGGAGCGGTCATGTGCCAGTTAAACAGGCTGGGACGTTTTACCCACAGCTCGCCTTCACCATCCTGCACGTTGGCACCGCTACTGTCGGTCACTTTTTGGGTAAAGCTGGCGTGGAAGCTGCTGACCTTATTCAGGCGCTGTTGCAGATCACTGGAAGCATCAGCCAGTACGCTGGCTGAAGAAAAGGTGGCCAGCAGGCCAAGAGCAATTACGCGTAATTTCATCTGCTTCAATTCCTTATTTAAACGTTCCCATGAATAGCTGCGTTAAGCCTGGTCGCCATTCCGCCATCAGAACAGGAGAATAAACCGAAAGCTCTCTCAGATATGGGGTTAAACCGCGTAAAAACAATGAGCCAGTCAGGACTGGCTCATTGATTAATGTTGCAAAACGTATCGTCAGACGTCACATATCGTGCGGCGGTGGCGACAGCACTTCACGGTTACCATTGTGTCCCGGTGCAGAGACGATGCCCTGCGCTTCCATCTGTTCAATGATACGTGCGGCACGGTTATAGCCGATGCGGAACTGACGCTGAACACCGGAGATAGAGGCGCGTCGTTTGTCGACCACAAAGCCCACCGCCTGGTCAAACAGCGGATCAAGCTCTTCATCACTGTCGATGCCGCCACCGCCTTCGCTCTCTTCACCTGCGGTAATGCTTTCAATGTATTGTGGGCGACCGCGCGCCTTCCAGTCCTGAACCACAGCATGCACTTCCTGATCCCGGACAAACGCGCCGTGAACACGGACTGGCATTGAAGAGTTCGGCGGCATGTAAAGCATGTCACCCATACCGAGCAACGATTCCGCGCCGCCCTGGTCGAGGATAGTACGGGAGTCAATTTTGCTCGACACGGTAAAGGCAATACGCGTCGGGATGTTGGCTTTGATCAGACCGGTAATCACATCTACCGAAGGACGCTGCGTCGCCAGCACCAGGTGGATACCGGCGGCACGGGCTTTCTGCGCCAGTCGGGCAATCAGCTCTTCAACTTTTTTGCCGACCGCCATCATCAGGTCAGCAAACTCATCGACCATCACCACGATATAAGGCAGTTTTTCCAGCACTGGCGGCGTCATATCCATGCTGTCGCCCGGCTTCCAGAACGGATCGGGAATAGGACGGCCCATCGCTTCGGCCTGCTCCACTTTTTCGTTGTAACCCGCCAGGTTACGCACGCCCAGCGCCGACATCAGCTTATAACGACGTTCCATTTCACCGACACTCCAGCGCAGCGCATTGGCGGCGTCTTTCATGTCCGTAACCACTTCGGTCAGCAGATGCGGGATCCTTCATAGACTGACAGCTCCAGCATTTTCGGGTCGATCATGATGAAGCGGACTTCTTCCGGCGTGGCTTTATACAGCATGCTGATGATCATGGCGTTAACGCCAACTGACTTACCGGAACCGGTGGTACCGGCGACCAGCAGGTGTGGCATTTTCGCCAGATCGGCCACCACCGGCTGGCCCGCAATGTCTTTACCCAGCACCACTGCCAGCGGTGAAGGATTGTCACGGAACTTAGGACAGTCCAGCACTTCACGTAGATAAACCGTCTGACGATGCTTATTCGGTAATTCCAGACCGACATAAGGTTTACCCGGGATCACTTCCACTACGCGTACCGCAACAGTGGAGAGTGAACGGGCCAGGTCCCGCGACAGGTTGGAGATACGCGCAGCTTTAACGCCCGGCGCTAAGTCCAGTTCGAAGCGGGTAATCACCGGACCAGGTGAGATGCCAACCACTTCGGCTTTCACCCGGTAATCGCCTAAGCGCGACTCAACCAGCCGGGCTGTCTGTTCCAGAGAGAACATATCGACCGGCTCTTCCTCTTCTGGCGGTGCGGTCAGCAGATCCAGCGAAGGCAGAGGAGTAGACGGTTTTTCCAGCGGCTGTTCATGACGCATCAGGAACGGATGGATCAGGCTTTCATGCAGCGTCGGCTTAACCTCTTCAACCGGCGCGGCAGCAGGCGAAGTATACGCGGCTGCCTGTGGTGCCGCAGGTGAAGCGGTGTGCTGCTGCGTTGCGGCAGGTGCCGTATAGGCAGACTGCTGTGGCGCGGCTGGCGTTGGCGTCTGTTCGGCTGCCGGTGAGGCAGAGTACGGCGACGGCGTCGCAGACGATGCGGTATAGGCAGACTGCTCAGGCGCAGCTGGCGCAAAAGCGGTCGGTGCCGGCACCTGTGCGGCAGCCTGAGGTGTTGAAACTTCACGCGTCTGTTGCCATGGCTCATGCGAGGCCGCAGGGGCTTCCGGTTCCGGCGTGGCGGCTATCGTAAACAGCGGCTCGACCGGACCCTCGTCGACCAGATCTTTCATCGGTGAGAAGTCAAAAGCGGACGCCGTATCCAGATTAAATAGCGGGGCCTCTTTTTTCACTTCCGGCTCATAACGCTGCTGTTGCTGTTCGGCGAACTGGCGAGCCAGCGCGGCCTGCTGCTGCGCTTCCTGCTCATCTTCGTCATCCTGCTGCCAGCCGGTGCCATAACGCTGCTGCTGTTCAGACTGGAATGCCTGACGCAGTTCAGCCTGCTGCATCGCCTCTTCCGCTTCCGCTTCGACAGGTGCAGCCGAAACATTCTCTTCGGTTTTCGCCTTCTCTTCCGCCATGCGCTGAGAAGGCAATTTAATGCCATACGAGGCCAGCTCACGTCGGGTTGGCAGTTTTACCGGATTAGGACGCGGCAGTGCCGGACCAATGCCCTGCTTAACCTGCGGATTGAGGTTGGTTTCAGGCGCCAGATCGAATACCGGTGCGGTGCGCGTCGCCGCCTGGGCAGTCGAGGCAGCCGCTGCTACGGCTGCGGTCGGTGCGGCAGGCATTGATGGCGTATCACGCCAGTTACCCATCTTAGGCTCATCATCGTCATAGGCGCTGAACGACGGCGAAGCAGACGCTTCATCCGGCATCTCAAAACGGTATAACGGCGGATTCTCCGCTGGCGCGTTATGCGCAGGCGTACTGGCTGCGGCAAACGCTGACTCAGTGGCGTGGCTGGCTGCCGGTGCCGCGGTAGGCGGTGCCGTAAAGGCCGGGGCTGCTGCTGGCTGCGAGACAGGCGCTGAAGTTGCCGGCGTATGCGGTGCAGCGGATGGCGGCACCGAGGCTGCGGATGTCGCTGGCGCAGACGCTGGG
>MIEI01000052.1 GCA_002095305.1 Pantoea brenneri | reverse complement strand
CGCAGCGGCCGGCGGGCTTCTGCGGCAGCGCAGCCGGTACGACAGGCCCGGGACGGGCACTGTCAACCGCCTGCTTAAAGATTTTCTCCAGGATCGCTGCGGCCCGATCGTTTCTCATTGTCAGGCACTCTCGGCAACGGTTGAATGGGATTCGATGAACTGCACCACGGCACGCGTGACATCGGCCGTTGTTGCCGTGCCGCCCACATCGGGCGTCAGGATGCCGTGGGTGCAGACGTGTTCGATGCCTTCCATGATCAGCGCGGCGGCCTGATGCTCGCCCAGATGCTCCAGCATCTGCACCGCCGTCCAGAAGGTAGCGATCGGGTTAGCGATGCCTTTACCGGTGATATCAAAGGCCGAGCCGTGAATCGGCTCGAACATGGAAGGAAAGCGCCGCTCAGGATCGATATTTGCGGTAGGCGCTACCCCCAGGCTGCCCGCCAGCGCGCCCGCCAGGTCAGATAAAATATCGGCGTGCAGGTTGGTGGCGACGATGGTATCCAGACTCTGTGGATGCAGCGTCATGCGGTGTGTCATGGCATCAACCAGCATTTTGTCCCACTGCACATCCGGAAACTCCTGCGCCACCTCAGCGGCAATTTCATCCCACATCACCATGCCATGACGCTGCGCATTGGATTTCGTTACTACCGTCAGCAGCTTACGCGGTCGGGATTGCGCCAGTTTAAAGGCATAACGCATGATGCGCGTGACACCGACGCGGGTGAAAATTGCCACTTCGGTGCCGACTTCTTCCGGCAGACCTTTATGGGTGCGGCCACCGTTGCCCGAATATTCGCCTTCGGAGTTTTCGCGCACGATCACCCAGTCGAGATCGCCCGGCCCGCGGTTGCGCAGCGGCGACGTGACGCCGGGCAGAATTTTGGTCGGCCGCACATTGGCGTACTGATCGAATCCCTGGCAAATCGGCAGGCGCAGTCCCCAGAGGGTGATGTGATCAGGCACATCCGGTGCGCCCACCGCGCCGAAATAGATCGCATCGAATTTTTTCAGCGTCTGCAAGCCATCTTCCGGCATCATCACACCGTAGCGTTTGTAGTAGTCAGAACCCCAGTCGAAAGTCTGAATATCAAATTTCAGCTGCGGATCGCGCTGTGACAGCGCCCTGAGGACGTCAATGCCGGCTGAGATGACCTCAGGACCGATACCGTCAGCAGGAATAGCGGCAATAGAATAGTTACGCATGGTGTTTCTCCGTGTCGATTAATGAGTGTGAGGTTGATGAAGTTCTGTGGTCTGTGGCTTTTTCGCTTTTCCGGCCAGAATCAGTACCGTCAGGGCTGAAACCATCAGCAGTCCGGCCACGAAATAGAGGCCCCAGGTATAGCTGCCGGTTTGCTGGCGGATGATGCCAATCATCATCGGGCCGACAAATCCGCCGAGGTTGCCAATCGAGTTGATGGCAGCGATGCCCGCCGCCGCCGCCGGTCCGCTCAGAAACAGGGTAGGCATGCTCCAGAGCGGCGGCTTGGATGCGCTGATCCCGACCGTAACCAGCGTCAGGGCGATAATTACTGAGAAAAGGGTAGTGACGCTGCCGGCGTAAATCAGTCCGGCTGCCGCCAGCAGACAGGCAGCGATAACGTGCCAGCTGCGCTCATGGGTCCGGTCGGAGTGGCGGGCCCAGAGGATCATGCCGAGAACGCCAAGCACCGCCGGGAAGGCATTAAGAAAACCGATCTCTAACGATGAGGCACCGAAGCTGTGAATAATCTGCGGTGCCCAGATACCCAGGGTATAAAGGCCGGCGAGGTGCCAAAATAGACCAGCGCCAGTGCCAGCACCCGCTTATCCGCCAGACCGCGCCATGCGCTGCTGTGGCTCTGGCCCACCGCCCGCGCCTGCTCTTCAGCCTGCATGGTATTTTGCAGCCAGGTCCGCTCTTCTTCGGTCAGCCATTTGGCTTTGGCCGGTCGGTCAGTGAGCCAGAACAGCACCACGATGCCCAACAGTAAGGCCGGGACTGCCTCCAGCACGAACATCCATTGCCAGCCGGCGAAGCCCATCAGCCCATGCATTTCCAGCAACGCCGCGGAGATAGGAGAGCCAAGCGCGGTGGAGAGCGGCGCTGCGGCCATGAAAATGGCGGTGACCTGCGCACGTTTTACCGCCGGGAACCAGTAGCTGAGATAAAGAATGATGCCAGGAAAGAAACCGGCCTCGGCCACGCCGAGCAGAAAGCGCAGGATATAGAAGCTGGTGGTGCCCTGCACAAACGCCATACAACCCGAGACCAGTCCCCAGGTGATCATGACGCGGGCGATCCAGATACGGGCACCGACTTTATGCAGAATCAGGTTAGACGGGACTTCAAACAGAAAGTAGCCGAGAAAAAAAATCCCGGCACCGAGCCCGAAGACCATCGGCGAAAAACCCAGGTCCTGATTCATGGTCAGGGCGGCAAAGCCAATGTTAACCCGGTCGAGAAATGCGATGAAATACAACAGCATGATAAAAGGAATAATCCGCAGCGTTACTTTGCGCATCACCTTTTTTTCGAGGTCATTGTGCATAACAGGATGCTCCACAGTCAGGTAGGGTTGTTATCGTTTTGTTGTGAACTCAGTATGCTGTTTTAACTGGCGTTATCATCGGCAAGGGTTTATATAAATAATTTGCATAATCTGAATGCGGGCAATAAATGGATATAAATCAGCTGAGATGCTTCGTGGTGGTAGGTGATGAGCTTCACTTTGGCAGGGCTGCCCGCAAGCTTGAAATGATGCCTGCGTCACTGAGCCGTTTTATCCGGTTACTGGAAGAGGATCTGGGTATTCGCCTGCTGAATCGTTCGACCCGAAACGTCTCCCTGACCCGGGAAGGCGCGGAGTTTCTGATTGACGCTAAATCCGTTGTTGCAGATTTTGATGTGTTACGGCTTAAGTTTCGTAAAAATATGATATCGCAGAAAAAAACGCTGCGGATCGGTGCCATTGACAGTGCGGCGAGGGGATTACTGCCGAAACTGCTCAACCTGTTCGTTAGCGCTTTTCCTGATGCGGATATCCATATCAGCGAAGATAAATCGCACAGTCTGATCCCACGACTGACCTCCGGCTGGCTGGATCTGGTCTTTGTCCGGCCGCCAGAACAGACCGACGTCACCCTGACCACCCGCTTTATTGCCCATGAAACCTGTGTGCTGGCGGTGCCGGCACATCACCGGCTGGTGGATTACGACCGGGTGAGCATAGAGGATTTTTGCAATGACCCCGTCATCGTGCCGGAAAGACGCACCCGTCCTCACAGCCATGACCTGACGATGAACCTGTTCAGAGCGGCCGGCAGGTACCCGGTGATTGCGCAATATGCCGAGGAAAAACAGACTATCCTGAGCTTTGTTGCCGCCGGACTGGGCGTGGCGCTGGTTCCTTCCTCTTACCGCAACATGAACGCGGATGGCGTAAAGTATCTGCCGCTGGCTCCGGTCGATGATATGGAAATTGAAGGGCTGCCGCTGTGTGTGATGTGGCACCAGGGAAACAGGGATAGGTACGTTAATGCCATGCTGACTATCCTGGCGGACAATCGTGAGATTTTGACAAAAGACCTGTAGCGCCAGGCTTCAGCCCGCAGTTCGCCGACGCGAGCCGGGCACTAAAGTGGATAATTTATGACTGAGAAAACCTACTATCACAGCGATTCACTTGAGATGAATTCCCAGGTCATCAGCTGTACGCCCGGGCCGGATGGCCGTTTCCGCGTCATTCTTGCGGCAACCCTGTTCCATCCGCAGGGCGGGGGACAGCCTTCTGATCAGGGAACCCTTGACGGTGTGGCGGTGCTTCAGGCCGTGCAGGAAGGTGATGAAGTGATACATCTTACCGATGCGCCGGTTGCCACCGGGCCGGTTCATCTCGCCGTCGCGCCTGAGCTTCGCGCTATCCACACCCGCTATCATTCCGCCGGGCATATCATCGGCGTGGCGGCCGAAAAGTATGGCTGGCATGGTATCAAAGGGAATCACCGCCCGGGCGAGGGCCGGGTTGTATTTGAAGCGATTGGGCTGACCACTACGGTAACGGCGGAAAACCTGGCGGCGGAGGTAGCAGAGATAGTGGCGCGCGATCTTCAGCGGATCCTGTCGGCCGAAGAGGGGCGCCGTAGCGTCACCTGGGGCGATCTGACGCCCTACGCCTGTGGTGGCACGCACGTGAACAAAACCACCGAAATCGGTAAGGTTCGCATCGTTAAGGTTAAAGAGAAGAAAGGTCAGTTATCGGTACAGTACGAACTCGATGACTGATCTGCTCCGGCTGCTGACACATCCTTAGCCATCCGCTAATCAGGGGATTATCCGCAGCATCTCCCGGCACCGCACAGAGCATCCTGAACATTGGGGGGAGGGTCACCGATCTGGCCGGAGCGATGGACAGCCTTTCCCTGGCCTCTTCCGGGCAGGTCCTGCCAAAAGGGAGTTGCCTGCACCCTGCCACAACTCAATCACTGAGCGGGCCTCATCCCGCAGCCGCTGTCATGGTTTTGTCATAACTCGCTCACCCTGATGTCAGAGTGGGTTTCATATCCTGTAGGCGAACCTTCCCAAACAGGAGCACGAAGATGAAACTGAACAGCATTACTCTGGCCGTGGGCATGTTGCTGGCTATCGCTGGCGCTGAGGCGCAGGCACAGTCGCAGCCGGTAAAAAATATTGTGCTGGTACACGGCGCTTTTGTTGGTGGCGCGGGCTGGCGTCCGGTCTATGACCGGCTGACCCAGGATGGATATCACGTGACGCTGGTGCAACAGCCGCTGACCAGCTTTGCAGAGGATGTGACGGCGACGCGACGGATTATCGATCAGCAGAATGGCCCGGTGATTCTGGTCGGTCACAGCTACGGCGGGGCGATCATCAGTGAAGCCGGTAACGACAGCAAAGTGGCAGGTCTGGTCTACATTGCCGCCCATGCGCCGGATAACGGTGAAACCGAGGCCAGCAACGGTAAAAAATATCCCAACAGCGCACATCCGTTTGCCCGCTCGGCCGATGGCTATCTGACCATTGCACCACAGTATTATCACAGCGATTTCGCTGCCGACCTGCCTGCTGTGCAGGCCGATTTGAAGCGCATGCGCAGATGCCAACCAACGCTGCGGTGTTCACCGCTAACATTGCCGATCCGGCGTGGAAAACCCACCCCAGCTGGTACATGGTGGCGAAAGCTGACAAAATTATCAGTCCCGATCTGGAGCGCATGTATGCCAGACGCGCGCACAGCCATACGGTAGAAATTGCCGGTGCCAGCCATTCGGTGTATCAGTCACATCCTGATGATGTCGTAAAATTGATCGAGCAAGCCGCGCAACAGGCGCAGCCCTGAAAATAACCAGCAGGAAGAGGCGCATGAAAATTCTGGTGATTGAAGACGAGGCCAAAGCTCGTGATTACATGCGCAAGGGATTGACCGAAGCCGGTTTTATCGTCGACGTGGCGGAAAATGGCGTTGATGGTCTGTTCTATGCCCGCGAGCATCATTACGATCTGATTTTACTCGACGTGATGATGCCCGGCCTTGATGGCTGGCAGGTGATGGCGGCGATGGATAAGCAGATCCACACGCCGGTCATCTTCCTGACGGCTAAAGGCACGCTGGAAGATCGCATCAAAGGGCTGGAGCTGGGCGCGGATGATTACCTGGTCAAACCTTTTTCCTTTGCCGAACTGCTGGCGCGCGTCCGTACTCAACTGCGGCGCGGCAGCCAGCAGAAGCTGCCGGATATTCTCACGCTGGCCGATTTACAGCTCGACGTTTTTAAACGGCGCGTCGAGCGTGGCGGGCAGCGTATCGATCTCACCAACAAAGAGTTCAACCTGCTGCATCTGTTCCTGCTGCATCCTGGCGAAGTGCTGACCCGCACCGTGATCGCTTCCCGCGTCTGGGACATGAATTTTGATAGCGACACCAACGTGGTCGATGTGGCGGTTAAACGTCTGCGGCAGAAAATTGATGGCCCGTTTGCCTATCCGCTGATCCACACGGTACACGGTGTGGGTTATCGCTGCGAAGCAGAAGCGTGAAGCGACGCTCCCTGGCGCTGCGTCTGTCGCTGATGCTCAGCGTCACGGTGATCGCTATTTTTTCACTCTGCGGATTTGCGCTTTATCACTCACTGGCCCAGCAGATTGGCGTGCGGGACGATGCCGCACTGCTGACGCGCATCGATCAAATCCGTACGCTGCTGCGCGATGAAGATGCGATTACGCTGATTCAGCAGAAACCGCGACTGTTCGCCAATATGCTTGGCAATACCGAGTCGTTGCTGGTGCTGCGTTTTCCCGGTCAGCCACCGCTGATCGTGGTGAATCCCGGTCAGCGTCCTCTGCCGGCAATTACGCCGGTTGCCGCTGACCAGCCGCTGACGCTGTCGTCGGTGCATCATCTGGTCAGCGCCAACGGCACGCCGTTTATCTCGGCGGCGGCACTGACGCGACCCGGGATGGCAGCGGGCAGATTGAGATCCTCACCGGCCGCCTGATGCGTGACCGGACACAAACCCTGAGCCATTATCGTCACCAGATCCTGCTGGCGACTGCGCTGGCGGCGTTGCTGGTGGCGGCGATCAGCGTCTGGCTGGTGCGGCGCGGTTTGTCACCGCTGCGCAGCCTGACGGCGGAAGCGGAAGCGATCGATGTGCGTCACTTGTCCCGCCGGATGCCGCAACAGTCGCAGGCTGAATTACAGCCGCTGGTGGCCGCCTTTAATCAGATGCTGAGCCGCCTCGACGTCGGTTATCAACAGTTGAGCCAGGTTTCTGCTGATATGGCACATGAACTGCGGACGCCGATCGGCACGCTGTTAGGCCAGACCGAAGTCGCGCTGAGCCAGACGCGCAGTCAGAGCGATTATCAGGCGTTGCTCGGCTCCAATTATGAAGAGCTGGAACGGCTGGCGAAGATGATCGACAACATGCTGTTTCTTGCCAAAGCCGAAGATGCCAGTCAGGCACTGAATGAACAACCTCTCGATCTGGCGCAGCTTGGCGGCAAACTGCAGAGCTATTTTGACGATATGGCAGAGGAAAAGGCGATGCGGCTGGAGATGCAACTGCAGGGCGAACTGCGGGCCGATCCGCAGTTAGTGCAACGCGCGCTGGCCAACCTGATGGCCAACGCGCTGCGCTACGGCGATGCGGGCACGCCGGTGAGCGTCTGCAGCAGGGTCCAGCCGACGGCTATCGAACTGGTGGTGGAAAATCACGGCCCGACGCTGAGCGCCGAACAGCAGGCGCGCGTTTTTGATCGTTTCTGGCGTGCTGAGGCGTCACGGCATCAGGGCAGCAGCGGATTAGGGTTGTCTATTGTGCGCAGCATTATGCGCTTACACCACGGGAGCTGTGAGGTGAGCAGCGCGCACGGCATCACCCGATTTACGCTACGCTTTCCGCGACGCGATTAACCGGGAGATTGCGACCCTGCTGGCCCGGAAAATGTATCGATGCTGGATCAGCACAATGCAGCCCGTCAGGCGACATAACCCGCCGGTTAAACCCCCAAAGTGCGCGCATTAACCGGCTGTGCTCACCGGTTTGCTGCCCCATATTCCCTGACAAAGATCATAGATGCGTCAGCCAGGCTACCGTAGTCTGTGCTGAACGTCGCGACAGCGATAAGCCTTTATGACAACCGCCTGTTTACCGCGCAACTGCCTTCATGCAACACGTGGGACCAGCAATGAGAGCCATTAACGTCATGGATCGATCACGCTGATTACTGCCACAGCCCTCCGTTGTTACTGCGTAATCTGTCATGCCATCGCCTCAGGATGGATCAGGGAAGAGGGTTACCCTCAGCGCGCCCGCGTCAGCAACAGCCAGACCGGGAAAACGGCGTAAAGCGCAACCAGCCAGCGCGCTGAAGCTGCGCCACAGCATGCGGGATCGCAGAGCAACACATCACCGACTAGCCGGGAGGCATTGAATTGTAATGACCATGCAGAACGTAGAGACCCTGACCCCCTCGCGTCCGCGCTGGACGATTAAAGATACCGTCTGGATGATGGGCGTTTATGGCGCTACGGTGGGAGCAGGTACGCTATTTTTACCGGTTGAAATCGGCACGCTCGGCCCGATTGTCTTCATCATGATGTTACTGCTGGGATTGCCGCTGTCAGTGATCCCTCATGTGCTGATCTGCCGGGTTTTCATGCGGGACAACCAGACGGCGGATAAGTCCCTGCCGCTGTTTGGTGCTTACTTTGGTGCCAAAGGCAAACAGGCCATCAAGATGTTTTTCTGCACCGCGCACTTCCCGATTACGCTGGTATACGGAATCTCGCTGGTGAGCACCATCAACGACTATTACAGCAATCATCTGCATCTCGGCACGCTGAATCGCGGCGCGCTGGTGTTTGTGGTTCTGGGCCTGCTTTTCCTGATGCTGAGCAAAGGGCGTGAAAAGGTGGTAAATACCCTGAGTGTGTTAGCTATTCCGTTCGCCTTAACCATTCTGCTGATTGCCATTATCCAGATCCCGGCATGGGACATATCCAACTTTCTCCGGCAGCTGAGCGCCACCCGCCATGCGCCTGCCGGTGAGACGCTCAAAAATCTGTGGTTAACGCTGCCGCTGATTACCTTCGCTTTCTGCTCTACGCCGATGATTAGCCCGCTGGCGTCGTGGTATCGCCAGGCGGGCAACGGTGGTGAGAAGCAATCGGTGTTTGTGGTGCGGGCGGCCTACGGCCTGATTTTTGTTTCGATTGTCTTTTTCGTACTCAGCTGCGTTTTGAGCTATCCGCATGAAACCTTTGTCAGAGCCAAAGCGGATAATCTGAATATCATGTCAATTATGCAGGGCAAAGGCGGCTTTAGTTTGCTGGCGTTGATTGCGCCCTTCATCGCGCTAATCGGCATGACCAAATCTTTTCTCGGCATTTCGCTGCCGGTGGCAGAGACGTTAACCACCCTGACCGCCGACGCAATCAGGGCGACCGACGCGGCCGGTCAGCGTAAGGCCAGACGGATCGCTTTCGCGCTATTGTTCGGCTTGTCGTATGCGATTGTGTACCTTAATCCCAACGTTATTGGCCTGATTGAAACCGTATGCGGGCCGCTAATCGCTATTTTCCTGTTCGTGATACCGGCATATCTGATTTATACCCGTGAAGCACTGCGTCCGTTGCGTGGCGCGAAGGCTATCATCGTCATTATGGGCGGGCTGCTGACCGTTTCCGCGCTGCTCTATTCAGCCATTTAACCGCGAATAAATAAGCCTTCGCCGGTGCGACCCGCGCCGTGATTATGTCGCACTCACTGGCGGTTCGGGCTGATGATTAACCCTGGCCGGATTGGCTGTTGCCCGGCCAGTTCCGACCCGATGACTGGCACGCATGAAACTGCGGGCGTGCCGGGCGAGCTGTTTCTCCGTCACCAGACCGTGACTTTTTAATCCATCACCATCCAGCGCAATATTTCCTGACGACCTCGCAGCTTCACGCCCACCGAAATGACTATTGCCATATTCCGGCAAAATATTCCTGTTTTAAGCATTTGTGATCGCTGCATATATTCACTGAGAATGAGTTCACACCATCACGAGGATGATAACACCCTTAAAGCGCGTGATTTATCTGGCTTTCTGAGGTTAACAAAACATCGCCACCTCAATACTTTTTTCCTCCGGGAAAGTTTTTAAATATTAGGAGAAAGATGCCAGTGAAATTTATAACCGGAATGACCTTTATTGCCCTTGCGCTGAGTGCGCACAGCGCGGTCGCTGCCGAACAATCGGTGCCGACTGACAGCTCAGTGCATGTGAAAGCCGATCCGGCGTTGAAAAGTCTGATACCGGCCGATATTGCGCAGCGAGGCTTTATTGTGGCCGGAACCAATCCCAACACGCCGCCAACCACCTTCTATAAAGACGATAATAAAACGCTGGCTGGCCGTGAAATCGACATCATGAATGCCGTCGGTGAACGTCTGGGGATTGCAGTACAGTGGCGCGACACCGGCGGCTTCGACAATATCATTCCGGGCCTGAAAACTGGCCGTTACGACGTGGCGCTGTCAAATATCAACGCCACGCCAACCCGCCTGAAACAGATCGATTTTGTCGGCTATTACAATGCCAGCCGGCTCGGCATCATTTCAAAGAAAGACGCGGCGATCGCCCCGTTCACCTCACTCAGCGACGTGTGTGGCAAAGAGGTGGGGGCCGGTTCGGGCACTACTCAGGTGACCCGGCTGGAGGAGGCCAGCAAAGCCTGTGAGGCGGCGGGCAAACAGCCGATCAAGGTTTCTGTCTTCCCGGATCGTCCGGCCGGCGTGCAGGCGGTGGTCAGCGGTCGGGTGCCAATGTTCCTCGGGCCGTATGAAGGGCTGCTGTGGCAGGTGAAGGTGATTAAACCGCTGACCATGAGCGGTGAGATCAGCGTTAATGATGCGCCGGTCTCGGTGGCTTTCCCGAAAGACTCTGCGCTGGAACCGGCAGTTCAGGCGGCGCTGAATTCACTGATCAAAGATGGCAGCTACCAGAAAATCCTCGATAACTGGGGAATTGGCTTTGGTGCGGTGACCGAAGCCAGACGTAATCAGGACATTTTCAAATGAGTGCGCCTGATGACCACACCGAGGATCTGAGAATTGTCGGTAAACGCTACTATGGACGCTGGCTGAGTGCGCTGGTCGTGCTGTTGTGCGTGGTGGCGATGGCGAACTCGATGATTAACAATCCACGCTTTGAGTGGGACGTGATTGCGGCGAACTTTACCGCGCCCTCCATTCTGCAGGGTGTGTTAATGACGCTGCAACTGACGGCGATTTCGGTGGTGCTGGGGTTTGCTTTCGGCACGGTGCTGGCGCTGATGCGCCTCTCCGCCAACCCGGTGCTGGTCGCGGTAAGCTGGGCCTATACCTGGTTTTTCCGCGGCGTGCCGATGCTGGTGCAGCTGTTTCTCTGGTACAACATCGCGGCCCTTTATCCCAAAATCGCGCTGTCGATCCCCGGTTATGGCGAGATCTGGAGCGCCCAGTCCAATGCGCTGGTCAGCCCGTTCAGCGCCGCGGTGATCGCGCTGGTGATGCATCAGTCTGCTTATGCCGCAGAGATTGTGCGTGCCGGCATCCAGAGCGTGGGTAATGGGCAGGTTGAAGCCGCACGCGCCCTCGGTTATCGCCCGGCGCAGATTTTCCGCTATACCGTGTTACCGCAGGCAATGCGTGCCATTCTGCCGCCCGCCGGTAATGAAATTATCGGCCAGTTAAAAACCACCGCGGTGGTATCGGTGATCTCACTGCAGGACGTACTGTTCTCGGCGCAGATTATTTATCAGCGCACCTATGAAGTGATCCCGCTGCTGCTGGTCGCGACGCTGTGGTATCTGCTGATGACCTCGGTGTTGTCGGTGGGACAATATTACGTCGAACGTTATTTTGGCCGCGGCGTCACCCGCCGTGAAACGCGCCGTTTATGGCCGTCACTGGCGCGCTTTTCTGGCTTGAAAACCGCAAGGAGCACCAGCAATGGCTGAAGCGATCGCACTGCGCAAGGTCACCAAGCGCTTCTCCGGCGTGACCATTCTCGATGAAGTTAACCTCGATATTCCCGCCGGCTCGGTGACCGTTATCCTCGGTCCGTCCGGTTCGGGTAAATCGACTCTGCTGCGCTGTATCAACCACCTCGAAAAGCTCGATGGCGGCACCATCCGTATTGGCGGAGAGAGGGTGGGATATCAGCAAAAGGGCCAGGCGCTGCATGAACTCAGCAGCCGGGCGATTGCCCGCCAGCGCGCTGAAATCGGCATGGTGTTCCAGCAGTTCAATCTGTTCCCGCACCGCACCGTCTTGCAAAACATCATTGATGCACCGATGCGGGTGAAAAAACAGAATCGCCAGCAGGCGACCAGCAAAGCGCTGGCGTTGCTGAAACAGGTGGGTCTGGACGGACGCGAGCAGGAGTGGCCGCAAAATCTTTCCGGCGGTCAGCAGCAGCGTGTGGCGATTGCCCGTGCGCTGGCGATGGACCCCGGCGTGTTGCTGTTTGATGAGCCGACGTCCGCGCTCGATCCTGAGCTGGTCGGCGAAGTGCTCCAGGTGATAAAGCAGCTGGCGCACTCCGGGATCACCATGGTGGTGGTGACCCACGAAATTGGCTTTGCTCGCGAAGTGGCGGACAACATTGTGTTTATGGAAAGCGGCAAAATTATCGCCGCGGGTCCGACACAACAGGTGCTCGACGATCCGGCCAACGGACGGGTCAGAAACTTTATTGCAACGGTGCTGTAAGCAGCGTTTTTTGTTGCCCGTAAGCCAGGAAACGTGATGACGCAGAAACCGGTAATGCACAGCGCGCATTGGGGGGCTTTTCATGCCCGGCGCGAAGGCGATCGCCTGATTATCGCTCCGTTCGAGGGCGATCCTCATCCCAGTCCTTTATTGCAAAACTTCCAGCAGGCACTCAATCATCCGGCGCGGGTTGCCCGCCCGATGGTGCGGCGTGGCTGGCTGGAGAATGGGCCGGGTCCCGACTCGCGTCGCGGGGTCGATGACTATATCGCCATCGACTGGGACGACGCCCTGCAACGGGTGGCGCAGGAACTCTCGCGGGTCGGGCAGACCTGGGGGCCGGCCGGAATTTTTGGCGGCTCATATGGCTGGTCCAGCGCCGGTCGCTTCCATCATGCACAAAGTCAGGTGCACCGCTTTCTTAACACCACGCTCGGCGGTTATGTCCGGTCAGTCAACAGTTACAGTTCCGGCGCGGCCTCGGTGCTGCTGCCGCACATCGTCGGTGAGATGAACGAAATTGCCCGCCGTGGCGTGAGCTGGGAAGAGATCGCCAGCCACAGCGATATCGTGCTGGCCTTTGGCGGACTGGCGCTGAAAAATTCTCAGGTCGCCAGTGGCGGTTTGAGTGAGCATACCGAACGTGATTTTATGCAGCAGGCGGCGCGGCGCGGAACCCGCTTTATCTCGGTCAGTCCGCTGAAAAGCGATCTGCCGGACGACACGCGGGGCGAGTGGCTGGCACTGCGACCCGGCACCGATGCGGCGTTTATGCTCGGTCTGCTGGCAGTGCTGATCGAAGAGGCGTTAACCGATGAGGCGTTTCTGGCCCGTTATTGCGTCGGCTGGCCAGAGATGGTGGCTTATCTGCGCGGTGAAGAGGATGGCGTAGTGCACGATGCGCGCTGGGCGGCCAGCATCTGTGGCGTCAGCCACGACGTTATCAGACAGTTCGCCCGTCAGCTGCACGGCAAACGGGTGCTGGTGACGGTGGCGCATGCGTTACAGCGCGCCGAGCACGGCGAACAACCGGTGTGGCTCGGCCTGGTGCTGGCGGCGGCACTCGGCCAACCCGGCCTGCCCGGCGGCGGCTACACCTATGCGCTTGGCGCGCTGGGCCATTATGGCAAACACCATAATCTGGTCAGCTTTCCGGCCTTACCGCAGGGTAAAAATGGCATCGATCGCTTTATTCCGGTGGCGCGGATTGCCGATATGCTGCTGAATCCGGGCACCCGATTTGATTACAACGGCCGTCAGCTGCGCTATCCCCATATCCGTCTGGCTTACTGGGCGGGCGGCAATCCTTTTCATCATCATCAGGATCTGGCGCGCCTGCGTCAGGCTTTTTGTCAGCTCGATACTTTTATCGTGCATGAGAGCGCCTGGACCGCCACCGCTCGCCACGCCGATATTGTGTTGCCCGCCACCATGAAGCTGGAGCGGGAAGATATCGGCGGTGCGCCAACCGATCGGCATTTAATCGCGATGCAGCCGGTGGCTGCGCCTTATGCTGAAGCGCGCGATGACTACACGATTTTCAGTGAACTGGCGCGGCGGCTCGGCAGGGAAGAGGCGTTTACCGAAGGGCGTGATGCGCGTGGCTGGCTGCAACATCATTACCATCAGCTACAGCAAAAACTGGCGGCACACCAGGTATCGATTCCGGATTTCGACACGTTCTGGCAGCAGGGCGTGCTGACGTTGCCGCAGTTAAAGGATGGTGGCCGGATGATCAACGCGTTTCGTGCCGATCCTGATGCCGCACCGCTGCCGACACCAAGCGGAAAAATTGAGATCTTCTCCGCCACCATCGCCAGCTTTAACTATCAAAACTGTCCGGGACATCCGGTGTGGCGTGAGCCGCAGCAAAAGCCGACGGCTGATCATCCCTTCTGGTTGATTGCCAACCAGCCAGCGACGCGCCTGCATAGCCAGCTCGATTTTGGCGACTTTAGCCTGAGCGGTAAGCGCGACGGACGGGAAGTGTGCAGCCTCAATCCGCAGGATGCGGCCCGGCTGGCTATCGCCGAGGGCGATCTGATTGAGCTGTACAACGATCGCGGCCACGTGCTTGCCAGTGCCCGCGTCACCGACAGCATCATGGCTGGCGTGCTGCAGTTGCCTACCGGTGCCTGGTACGATCCGGTCGATCCTGCCGCCGCCCGCCCGTTATGCCGTCACGGTAATCCGAACGTGTTGACGCTGGACATCGGCACCTCCTCCCTGACCCAGGACTGCAGCGGACAGATTACGGTGGTGCAGGTGCGGAAATTCAGGGGCGAACGGCCGCCGGTGCGGGCTTTTATTCCGCCACACTAAGCCGCTATGGCCGCAGACTTTGCAGCAGTGCGTCTGTCACTGCCTGCAAATCGGCGGTTGAGCGCAGCGCGCTGTGCGCCAGCAGTTCCGGTGAGCTGTCACCCAGTGCCAGTCGCAGTTTACGCCCGACATCAACGCCCTCCGCCAGCGATTCCTGCCGCGTGCGCTGCTGATGCCGTGTGGTGCCATCCGCCAGCGACAGCGTCACGCGGTGAAAGCGCTGTGCCGGATTGAGGGCATCCGGCGGCGCAGAAGGATCCGGCATACGGCGAACGCGGGCGGCCAGCGGCATAATCTCCGGATTAACATCGCCTTCGGCAAAATCTGACAAACGCAGATCGCCGTAAATCAACATCGCGGCAATCACATATTCGAGGCTAAAGCGCGCTTCGATACCGTTGGCTGGTACCGTGACCGGGGCGGCAATGTCACCGCCGGGCGGAAAGGCGACGGCGATAGCCACGATCTGGCGCAGCAGTGCATCAAGCGGCTGGCCGCTGGACAGCCACTGCTGGCGTAGCAGACCCGCCGCTTCCGCCGCGCTGTGGGTACCGGCGCAGGTCGGGAACGGCTTAAACTCCAGCCCGGGGGCGCTGATACGCCAGGGCTGACCCCAGTTCTGCGTCAACTTTTCCGGCTGCGCCTGGCCATCACTGCTGGCGGCCAGAAAGGACTCAATCACATTTTCTGGTCGGCCCGTCATGCCAGCCAGCGTCAGCTGGGCCGAGGTCACCGCACGTTCCGCCGCCAGGCCGGCATGCAGCGGTTTTACCGCCGAGCCAAACTGAGCGCGTAAACCGCTGGCCTGGGTAGCCGCGATCCCCAGCAGGCTGGCGGTGGCGGCAGCGGACAGGCCGAGGAAACGAGCCAGCGCCGCGGCGGCGGCAAGGGTGCCAGCGTCGCGGTGTTGTGATAGCCCAGCGCATAGTGCTGCTGGCTGGCCGCCAGTCCCAGCCGGCCGGCCGTTTCCACCCCCACCACATAGGCATCACAGAACTGTTCCACGCTGGCGGCGGGCTGGCCTGACAGCCAGGCAAACAGCGCCGGCAGGATCACCACGCTGGGGTGACCGCGGAAATCGGCATGGAAATCATCATAATCGAGCGCATGACCGGCGTAGCCGAGCAGCAATGCCTGCGAACGGATGCCGCCATCACCGTAGACGGTACGCAGCGCCGGTAAGCCGCTATCGGGCACCTGACCCTGTAACACCGGCCAGCTCACCGCCAGAAAATCGGCTATCCCTTGTCGCGCGTGGTCGCGTGTCCGCGCATCCGGTTGACTGTGGACGATGCGCTCAGCCAGCGCGGCGGTCCCGCTCATCAGGACGGCTCCGGCAGTGTGAGTGCTGTCCGCGCCAGATCGGCCAGGTAGCGTGCGGTGGGCAGCAGCACGGCATCATTAATACGAAATGCCGGATGATGCAGCGCATAGGGTTCTCCGGTACCGATCATCATAAAAGCGCCGGGCAGCTGTTGCTGGTAAAAGGCAAAGTCTTCGCCAATCGGGCTGGCTTCCACCACCCGGGCTTCAAATCCGCTGGCGCTGGCCTGCTGCAGTGCAACCTCTGTCCAGTAGGCATCATTCACTACGGACGGCGGTCCGGCCTGCCAGTTAAAGCTGATTTGCGCATCAAACGCCGCGCCGATGCCCGCCACCAGGGTACGGAAGCGCTGCTCAAGCCGTTCGCGGGTAGGCTGCGAAAACGATCGCACCGTCCCCTCCAGCCAGGCACCTTCCGGAATGACGTTCCAGGTGCTGCCACTGTGAATCTGCGTAATCGAGACCACCGCGTTATCGGCGGACGGGGCGTTACGGCTGATCAGCGTCTGGGCAGCGGCGACAATCTGCGCCGCAATAACAATCGGATCGTTACCCTGATGGGGTTTGGCCGCATGACTGCCGATGCCGGTAATGCTGATATCAAAGCGATCTACTGCGGCGGTAAGCGGACCCGCTTTACTGCCGATCACTCCCGCCGGCAGCGAGGGATCGTTATGGAGACCAAAAATCACCCGCGCATCGGCGAGGGCACCGGTAGCGATCACCGCTGGCGCGCCCTGGCCCGTCTCTTCCGCCGGCTGGAACAAAATGCGCACCCGGCCGGACAGGCTGGCTTCCTGCTGCTTTAACAGGATTGCCGCACCGAGCGCCGCGGTGCAGTGGAAATCATGGCCGCAGGCGTGCATGACTCCAGCACGTTCCGATCGAAAGCTGACGCCGGACTGTTCCTCAATCGGCAACGCATCAATATCAGATCGCAGCACCACCAGCGGTCCCGATGACGATCCTATCTCCGCCACCAGGCCGGTTTTCAGCGGTAGATCGAGGATGCGGATCTGATGCTGCTCCAGCTGCTGCCGCAAGCGGGCGGTGGTTTCAAATTCCTGGTTCGACAGTTCCGGAAAACGATGCAGTTCATGGCGCAACGCGATCAACCGTTCGCCCAGCGCCGCCTGATCTAAGGTGCTCATGCGATGTTCCCTTGTGGTGGTACCTGACGGCTCAGCCAGGCATGGTGTGCCGCTTCATCCAGCACTTTCTTCATATAGAGGGTGATGTGGCCTTTACCGAGGTCAGTGGTATGCATCGGCTGGAAGCCACGCTTGAGGTAGAGCTGTTGCAGCCACGGATGGCTGAGGGCGGTACCGAGAGAGACGGCCGGTGCGCGCAGCTGACCAATCAGGATCTCCTGCTCCAGCCGATGGAGAATCTGCCGGCCAAAATGCTGGCCAGCATAATCCGGATGCGCGCCAAACCAGCCGATGTGCGGCAGGCCAAACGGACCGGGCAGCGGCCCCCAGGGATAACGCAGGGTCACTGAGGAGACCATTACACCGTCGGCATACAGCGCATAAACTCCGTGACTTTGCAGATGGCGCAGCGCCTTATCCCGATCGGCCGTGGCGGCATCGAAATGGATGCCGAGTGCTTTTACCGGCGCATAAGCGGCGTGCATCAGCGCCAGATAGAGAGTGATTTCATCTGCTCTCACCTGACGAAAGTCGAGTTGCATAATATTTCCCGGAATAGCCACCCGGCGGGCGGATAATTAAGTCAGCGTTTAAGGTTAATGAGATTAACAGTTAAAACCCGGTGGCTATATCTGAAAAATAACTATCCTAATGCCTATTTGTGAAATTGAATTGGCCGGTTTTTGATTGCTTAAATTGGTGGTTGCCGTAGTATGAAAAAAACAAATGCCGCTATAACAAAACGCCATTAACTCCATGTAATAAATTAACTTTATCGGTTATAGCCTCCCTTATAAACCGGCGTTACCTGTAACCGGCCTTACCTATAAACAGGATAGAAACGTGTTAGCGATTAAATCTCCGCGCGCCTACGCGCATGAGGCTGGCCTGCGCGCCCGTGCCGGTGAATTTATTAAACCTTACGCCACGCATATTCGTATATTTACCTCGCCGCACGCCTGGCAGGCGGTTAATCCGGAATTAAGCCAGAGTCTTGAGGCTAGCGGAATTAGCTGGCAGCTGGAGTATTTACCCGGTGAATGTACTGAACAGGCGATCGCCCACTTAAAACACAATACCGAACAGCAGGGGGCTGAGCTGCTGCTGGCGATTGGCGGTGGACGGGTACTGGATACCGCCAAAGCCGCAGCCAGCCAGCTCCCGGCCGTCACGCTGGTTAACTTCGCCACCCTGGCCGCCACCTGCGCCGCCTGGTCGCCGCTTGCCATCATCTACAGCGATCGGGGAGAGCATCTGCGCAGTCAGCCGCTGGGGAAAATGCCCGAGCTGGTGCTGGTAGACAGCGAAGTGATCGCGCGCAGCGACGTGCGTTACCTGAAAGCGGGCATTGTTGATGCGCTGGCAAAATATTACGAATTCCAGCCGTATCAGCGTCACAACCCGGACGACCTGGCGCTGGAGCTTAAAGTGATGACCGCACGGCGGGCGCTGGAGACCTTTCAGCAGTGGGGTGACGCGGCGGTGGCAGCCAACCAGCAGCAGCAGGTCACGCCGGCACTGGTCAGGGTGATTGATGCCAGTATCGTGCTGGCCGGACTGGCGAACAGCGTGCGTGACGTGCTGCCTACGCCGGGCGTTGCCCATGCCATTCATAATCAACTGACCCACCAGCCGGAGCTGCACCACTGGCTGCACGGCGAGAAAGTCGGGTACAGCCTGCTGGTGCAGTCGCTGATTGAACATCACGGTGAGCCTGATGCCGGGCTGCTGGCACTGTTACGTCAATATGCGATGCCGCTAACGCTGCCGGCCCTGAGTGGCGATCGCGCTGCACGTCTGCACACTCTCGCGCAGCAGATTAAGTTTCCCCAAGCCAGTGCAGAACGCCTGCCGTTTACCCTGACCGCGGCGACGCTGGAGCAGGCACTGCTGGCGACTGACCACCTTGTTTAAGCCGGGCTGCGGCCCGACTTTTCACCTTTACCGACCAGGAATCTTTTATGCAACAGCCAACATCATCACGTCGCCTGCGACTCGGTCTTTTCGTTCAGCCGGTGGGACAACACGTCAGCGGCTGGCGTCTGACCCAGCAGCTCGGCGATCCCACGGACATCGACTGGCTGATCACCCTCGCCAAAAAAGCGGAAGCGGGTAAGTTCGACCTGTTTTTTGTCGGCGATGCGCTGGCAACCAGCATGTACCGACTGCCGTCGACCATGGCCCGACTGGAACCGCTGACGATGCTCTCCGCGCTGGCGGTCAATACCCGTCGCATTGGCCTGGCGGCGACCGCCTCTACCACCTTTAGCGATCCCTTTACCCTGGCGCGCAGCTTCTCATCGCTGGATCACATCAGCCGGGGGCGCGCAGCCTGGAACGTCGTGACCTCGTTTTCAGACGATGTTGCCCGTAACTTCAGCCGCAGCGATATGCCCGACCACGCCGCACGCTATGCCCGGGCGCGCGAGTTCCTCGAGGTCACCAACAAGTTATGGCAAGGCTGGGAAGAGGGTGCGGTTCAGCCCAACAAGCAGACCGGTGAATATTTTGTCGATGACAAAATCAAGCCGATCAACCATCAGGGCGAGCATTTCCAGGTACAGGGCCCGCTTAACATCACCCGTTCTCCGCAGGGGCGTCCGGTGATTATTGAGGCCGGTTCCTCTGCCGATGGTCAGAAGCTGGCGGCTGAGACCGCAGAGGTGATCTTCACCGCCGCCGCCAGCCTTGAGGAAGCGCAAACCTTCTACCGCAGCCAGAAAGAGCAGGTGGTTGCTGCCGGACGTAATCCGGATCATGTGGTGATCATGCCTGGCGTGATGCCGATTGTCGGCCGCACGCGCGAAGAGGCGCAGGCGCTGTGGAAGGAGCTGAATACGCTGGTGGATATTGATAATGGGCTGCGTCAGCTTTCGCTGCGATTCAGCATGGATCTCAGCCAGTATCCGCTGGATGGCCCGGTGCCGGAGGTGCCGCCGGGTGAAGGGAATCAGAGTCGCGTTAAGCTGATGACCGAAATGGCAAAACGTGAAAACCTGACGCTGCGTGAGCTGGCAGCCATTGCGGCGGGTTCACGCGGGCACCGGGTGATTGTCGGTACCGCGCAGGATATTGCTGATGATTTCCAGCTGTGGCTGGAACAGGGCGGCGCGGATGGCTTTAACATCATGCCCGCCATCATGCCGGAACAGCTCGACCTGTTTGTCGAACGGGTGATCCCGGAACTGCGCCGCCGGGGGCTGTTCCGTGACGATTACCCGTTTGCCACGCTACGCGAGAACCTGGGTTTGCCCGTGGTGTAACGGCAAGGATCGATCGGTTACGCTGGCGAGGTGCTATCCACTCCGCCGGATCATCGGGAAAACAGTTAAACCCGGCGGCTCAGGTCGCCGGTCTGTTTCGGAACCGGCCTTAACCTGCCGACAGCAATCCACCTGCCAGCAGCCTGAACGCCTCAATTGCTTTGGGCAGCGTTTGTCTGGGGTTATCGCTGGCTGCCACCCAGAGCGCAGCATTAAATGCGCTGCCGTTGAGCAGGCGTGCCGCAGCTTCCACATCGACCGGCCTGAGCGTGCCGCTCGCCGCCATTTGCGCTAAGGCGCTGCGGGTGGCTTCCAGGCAGGCATTCTGGCTGGGCCAGCGGGTGGGATCGCCAAGAAAGGCCGGCCCATCAAGCAATACGATACGCTGCACTTCCGGGTCGAGCGCCATTTCAATGTACGCGGCCCCCTCCAGCATCAGCTTTTCCCATGCGGTATCAGCGGCGGCGGCAACGTCTCTGGCACGCAGCGCTATCTCGCTGTCCACCTGCGCCACTACCGCAGCCAGTAAGCCTTTTTTATCGCCAAAATTGTGGTACAGCGCCCCCCGGGTAAGCCCGACGCTGGCCGTCAGGTCATCCATCGATGCCTCGGCGAATCCCCGCTCGGCAAAGGCCTTGCGGGCAGCAAAGATCAGTTTACTGCGATTCTCTTTCATTGTTTCAGCACGACGACCTGCAGCCATATTTCCTCCCTCGTTGATACGCTGCGTATATTAATTGACATACGAGGCGTATGCATGATTTATTCATATACGGTTCGTATCTGAATCGGGGGCGTGGTTTTCCATGCGCCGTCACGTCAATCCACAATAAGGCGATTTTATGATGCAGCGTGAAGTGATTTTCCCGGCAGGGCGTCATGCGCTATACGAAAAGCATGGCTATTCTGCGGCGATTAAATCCGGTGATTTGCTGTTTGTTTCCGGACAGGTTGGCAGTCGTGCCGACGGTTCGGTTGAACCTGAACTGGCTGAGCAGGTCCGACTGGCGTTTCGTAACCTGCAAGCCACGCTGGCCGCAGCGGGCTGTACGCTGGATGATCTGATAGACGTCACCACATTTCATACCGATCCGGAAAACCAGTTCGCCACGGTGCTGGCGATTAAAAATGAAATATGGCGGCAGGCGCCTTACCCGAACTGGACGGCGGTCGGCGTCAACTGGCTGGCGGGCTTTGATTTTGAAATCAAAGTGATTGCGCGGGTACCTGAAGCGGTGGATAACCACTGAGTCAGCCCGCCGAACTGTTGTAAAAAGAGGCCGCTTCAGCGGGAGAGATAAAGCCGGCTACGACAAAGCCGGCAGTCTGATCGGTGCGATATCGGGGCTTATGACGCGCCGCGACGATCACCCTTACCGGCCTCTGCAGGCGGTAAAGGGCGCCGCTTAGTTCAGGATTGCCTGTTCCACGCTACAGCGCACCCGCAGGCCGGAGAGGGCGAGATCGCTCAGCGCACGGGTCGGTGCTGCGCAACCCGCAGCGATAATGTGGACTTTCATTGGCTGGCTTTGGGGAGAAAGCGCCGTATGCGTGACACAGTGCTGCGTCATCATGCCGGTGAGATAGATATCGGTAATACCGTGCTCGCTGAGTAACGGTTCGAGATTCGTGTTAAAAAAGCTGTCCGCTTCAGCCTTAACCACCACCGGCGCATTGCCCAGCGCCGCAGCAATATCCGGATGAAACGCTGCGCCTTCGCTCTCCGGGCGGAAAAAAGGTGCCTCAGCGGTGGCGATATGCTGAACGCCGACAATCAGCCATCCTTTTTGCTGCGCGTCGTTAATCGCTTTAACGGCCGCCTTACACGCCTCATCTGCTGCTTCAAGCGGAAAGGCCCCGCCGGGGAAGTAGTCATTCTGAATATCAATCACGATCAGGGCATTTTTCATGGTGGATCCTTTATTAACAGGGAAGGAAGAGCGTGGTGTTATCGTCAGTCAGCCATATCACGATCATCTGCGTTATGAATATCCTTATCGGCGACCCGATCACATTACCTGCTCATTGATCGGGCAGGCGTAACGCGTTACTCGGTGGCCTCAGCCAGCCTGCGGGCTGCTGGTCGCTTACCCCTGCGGCCGGCTGAATGGCGCGTTCATCCATTGTCATATTATGACGTAGTTGCAGCCGTCAGCCGTTTCTGATGCCAGGCCAGCCACAGCAGCGGCAGCGCAAGCAGCAGCACCCACGGCAATAACAGCAGGTTCATGGTTTTCCAGCCGTACAGACTGAGCAGCGATCCGGCACTCAGTGAACAAATAAGAGAGAAGATAAACACGCTCATGTCGTTGACCGCCTGCGCCACCCCTTTTTCACTGGTGGTATAGGTCGTCGCAAGCAGGGTGGTTCCGCCGATGTAGAGAAAGTTCCAGCCGGTGCCGACCAGGATTAACGCACCGGCAAATCCTCCCCAGCTGACCCCGATACAGGCCAGCCCAATGTAACCCAGCATAAGCAGGACGCCGGTCAGCATGATGCTAATCACACCAAAGCGCGCAATCAGTTTGCCGGTAAAGAAGGAGGGCAGAAACATACCCAGCACGTGCAGCTGGATCACTTCAGCGCTCTGGCTAAGGTCAAACGCATGATGATGCATTGCAATTGGCGTCGCCGTCATCGCAAGTACCATAATGCCGAATCCGGAGGCGGCGGAGAAAAGTGCCACCAGATACGCGGGCTGGGACAGCACGGTTTTCCACGGCCGGGCTGCGACCGGATCCGGCACGGCGCTCTGCGGCGGCGGCATCTGCAGACCGGAAAGCACCACCACGCCGAGTAACGCCATAATCCCCATAAAAAGAAACGAGCCGAGGTAAGGGATCGCGAACAGGGCGCTGCCACTGCGCGCCAGCAGCGGCCCCAGCAGGGCGGCGACGACGCCACCGGCCAGCACCAGCGAAATCGCTTTCGCCCGTAACGCGGGCAGCGCCGCTTCGCTTGCCGCAAAGCGGTAAAACTGTGCGAAAGCCTGATAAACGCCGAGGAAAAACATGCCCAGACACAGCAGCAGAAAAGAGTGCAGTGCCATTGCTGTCATTGAAACGGCGGCGGCAACAATTCCGCTCAGCGCACCGCTGATAAAGCCGGTTTTTCTGCCGACTTTGCTCATCCACAATGACGCCGGAAACATGACAAGAGCGGTGCCGAGGCTGGCCATCGACAACGGCAAGGTGATCAGGGCGGGCGAAGGGGCCAGCAGGTCACCGGCCAGACCGCCAATCGTCATTGTCAGGATAGAAATGGTCTGAAATATCGCCTGGGAGCCAGCCAGTATCAGCACCGGGCGATGGATATTTTTCATTGTGATTAACGCTCCGCAACAGAAGATCAGGCAGGCTGACAGCCGGTCCGTGGGCAGAAAGCCGCATCCCGCCGGATGAATCGAGCCGACCTGTCTGGTATAGCGAAGAGTGTAAAGCGTACCGTGCAGTGGCGTGAGTTGCCCGCCAGCCATTAAACGATGACATCAGGCCAACCTCATGCCTCGCGTTTTACCGTTGAGTTGAAGCAGGCGGCGGAGCAACAGGGGAAACTGACTTTTCAGGCTGAGGCGAGGCGGGGAGCTGTATTGCAACAGCGACAGCAGTGGCAACAACAGCAGCAACAGTAACAGCAGCAGCGGCAACCGCGGCAAAAGTGGCAACAACGACAGCAGCAGCGGCAACCGCGGCAAAAGTGGCAACAACGACAACAACAACAACAGCAGCAGCGGCTATGGCTGTGCCAGCGTGCCTTCATGGCAAGGTGCGCTGGCAGATACCGTAGTGAGAAAATTGCCGGCACTCAGCCGTCGTTATTGCTATTTCAGGCCCAGCTTGCGGGCCAGACGATGAAGGTTACCGGGATCAAGCTCCAGCTGGCGCGCCACTCTGGCCCAGACTTTGCCATTATTTTCATAGACATGGCGGATGTAGTCATACTGGAATTTACGGGTGGCATCGTTGAGACTCATCATTGGCATGCTGTTAACCGATTCGGTCAATCGTGACTCAGGCGGCGCCTGATTCTCGAAGCTGAAATGCTGGGGAAACAGGATCACTTCGCCGGTTGGCGATTCAGCCTGGGCGATAACCGCCGCCCGATAAATTGCATGCTCCAGTTCGCGAACGTTGCCTGGCCAGTCCGCCGCTTCAAGCAGGCTGCTGGCCGCCGGACTCAGGGCCACGCTCATCAGCCCGAACTTCATCCGGCATTGCTCGCAGAAGTAACCGGCCAGCAGCACGATATCGTCGCGGCGCTCATTCAGCGACGGAACAAACAGCGGGAAAACGCTTAAGCGGTGGAACAGGTCCGCCCGGAATCGCCCCTCGGTGACCGCTTTACGCATATCCATGTTGGTCGCAGCGATAATCCGTACATCAACGGTCAGCGCTTTGTCCTCGCCGACCCGCTGCAGGTCGCCGTACTGAAGCACGCGTAGCAGTTTGGCCTGCAGCGAAAGCGACAGTTCGCCAATTTCATCCAGAAATAAGGTTCCTTTATCCGCCAGCTCAAACTTACCCGGACGATCGTGAATCGCGCCGGTAAAGGCCCCTTTTACGTGACCAAAAAGCTCACTTTCCGCTACGGTTTCCGGAAGCGCTGCGCAATTGAGATAGATCAGCGGCCGGGCCGCGCGATGAGAATGGCGATGGATCGCTTGTGCGATGAGTTCCTTGCCGGTCCCGGTTTCGCCCATGATCAGCACGCTGAGGTCAGAGGGCGCAACCACGCCGATCTCTTTTTTCAGATGCAGCAGCGCGGCAGATTCACCGATGATCTGCATCTCCTGATCCTCTTCAGGCCGGAAGGGCAGCGGGGTAAAAGAGGAGGCCGGCTTTTCTAACTGTTCCATCAGCAGAGCATTATTTAACGCACCGGCGGTCAGGCTTGCCAGCACGCGCAGCTCTTCATCGCTAAAATTATCAAACTGGGTAGCGTTAATGCCGTCGAGGGTCAGCGCCCCGATCAGCCGCTGTCCCGAAAAGAGCGGCATCCCGACGCAGGCATGCACATGTAATTCACCCTGTTCGGGGATCAGGCCGTCATAGGGATCGGGCAGCGTGCTGTCGGCCGGGAAACGTACCACATCACCGGCGCGCGCAATCGCCTCAAGCCGGGGATGGGCGTCAAGTTTAAACCGGCGTCCCATCACGTCAGGTGCCAGGCCAGCGGTGGCCAGCGGTCTGAACTGCTGTTTTTCATAGCGTAACAGCGCGGTAGCGTCGCAGTGCAGCGCGGCGTGGATACTCTTAATCATCTGGCTAAAGCGATCGCGGCCGCTTACGCCTTTTTGAATATCCACTGCCAGCCCAGCCAGCGTCTCAACAGATAAAGCCATATAGTCACCTGCACACGGGTTGTCTTAATAACAATGTATTACGTTGTTATAAACACAATATCACGTTGACCTGATGAGGAATATCAATCACTTAAAAAATGGCACAAAGTTTGCTCTGTCTCATACAGAGACTTTTTTAAGGAGCAGAACCATGTCCGACCTGAAAACGACGCATGTGCTTACCACAGAACAGCTCGAAACCGCCGCCAATTCATTGCGCTGGGCGGCGTTCGGCGGTCCGCGTGGACCGGTGTTTACTTACCGACAGAGTGCCCCGGACCGGCTGCATTTCGAAACGGTGTATAACGGACGCAAAGCCTGGGTCGATTTAGATATTCCCTACACCCCGGTCTCCCTTATCGTCGCAGGCGCACTGCTGCTCCAACAGCTTAATACTTATATGGGGTAATGCCATGAACCATAGAGAAGAGGTGAACAGGGCGGTCGAGGCCGCCTTAGCGAACAATGTCATTCGCGAGATGAATACGCTGCTGTGCGCGCTGAGTGAAGATCCCGAACTGAGCCGGGAAGAGCGCTATAGCCAGCAACAGCGCCTGCGGATGGCGGTGTTTAAACACAGTACCGAAAAACAGGAACTCGCTGAACAACGCCGTAACTGGCTTACTCGCGGCGGAATCATTGGCTAACCGGAGATTGACGATGACCCAGAGCATCCCACAACATTTTGTTCATACCCGCTCCACGCCTTTCTGGAACCGGGAAAGCGTGCCGAAAGCACTGTTAACCCATCACAACACCCGCGCAGGCGTTTATGGCCGGCTATCGGTGATGTGCGGTGCGGTAAAATATTTTGGTTTTGCCAGTGAAAATGAGACAACCCACGAAATGGAAGTCACCATTAACGCCGGGCAGTTTGGTATCAGCCCGCCGCAATACTGGCATCGGATTGAGCTTTTAACTGACGACACTTACTTCAATATCGATTTTTTTGCCGATCCGGATGTCGCCTTAACCGGCAACGGATTTGAGCGTGAGGTACATATCCCGCCCAGGACAAAAAATTAATTTTCTTCAAACCCGCTGCGGCGGGTTTTTTATTGCCCGTAGCCTTGTCATTAAAACAATGCATTGTGAACAAAACAATTCACACCCATGTCTTTAAAACAATGACATTAATTTAATTTCATATAAAACAATAAGTTAAAAGTTGGCACGGCAGATGCAAAGAGATACGGGACTATCACTTACACTGCGAGAATTTCTGATGAATATCCATGTTAAAAATAACATTTCCTGGGTGGGTAAACGTGACTGGGAAGTCGAGCATTTTCACGGTAAAGAGTACAAAATGCAGCGTGGCACCAGCTATAACAGCTACCTGATTCGTGAAGAAAAGACGGTGCTGATCGATACGGTCGATCTCCGGTTCCGCTCCGATTTTGTCAAAAACCTGGCTGAAGAGATCGATCTGAAAAAAATCGACGCCATCGTCATTAACCACGCTGAAGAAGATCACTGTGGCGCGCTGGCCGAATTGCTGGCGCTGATCCCCGGCACTCCGATTTACTGTACGGCAAACGGCGTCGACTCGATCAACGGGCATCATCACCATCCAGAATGGAATTTTAACATTGTTAAAACCGGTGACTCACTGGATATCGGCAACGGTAAAAAGCTGATCTTCATTGAAACTCCGATGCTGCACTGGCCAGACAGCATGATGACCTACATGACGGAAGATGCGGTGTTATTCAGTAACGATGCCTTTGGTCAGCATTACTGCGATGAACATCTGTTCAACGATGAAGTTGATCAGAACGAATTATTCGACCAGTGCCAGCGTTACTTCTCTAACATCCTGACCCCGTTTGCTCGCCTGGTCACCGCGAAAATCACCGAGATTCTCAGCTTCGGCCTGCCGGTTAGCATGATCGCAACCTCGCACGGCGTGGTGTGGCGCGACAACCCGGTACAGATCGTTGAGCTGTATCTGAAATGGGCGGCCGATTATCAGGAAGATCGCATCACGTTGTTCTACGACGCGATGTCGAATAATACCCGCATGATGGCCGATGCGATTGCCGAAGGCATCCGCGAGACCGATCCGCGGGTGGCAGTGAAGGTTTATAACGTCTCCACCCACGACAAAAATGAAATCATCACCTCCTGCTTCCGCTCAAAAGGCATTCTGGTCGGTTCTTCTACCATGAATAACGTGATGATGCCGAAAATCGCCGGCATGCTGGAAGAGATGACTGGCCTGAAATTCCGCAATAAACGCGCCTCAGCGTTCGGTTCTTATGGCTGGACCGGCGGTGCCGTGGACCGGGTCGCCACCCGACTGCAGGATGCCGGTTTCGATATGACCATCGCGCTTAAAGCGAAGTGGCGTCCCGATCTCTCCGCGCTGGAAGCGTGTCGCGAACACGGCCGCAAAATCGCCCGTGAATGGGCGCTCTCTCCGCTGCCTGACTCAGCGCCAAAGCCCGCTGAGGAAGCAGTGCCAGCCGCGATTGCGGCCGCCGCAGCGGTAAACCGTGATGGCGTGGCGATGGCAGAAGCGGGCGAAGGCGCCGAACAGAAAATGATCTGTACCGTCTGCCAGTGGGTGTACGACCCGGCAGACGGTGAACCAAATCAGGGCGTTGAACCTGGCACCGCATGGCAAGAGGTACCTGACGATTTCTTATGTCCGGGATGCGCACTGGGTAAATCTGTGTTTGATCCTTTCGAGGGCTAAGCGAATGTCTGAAGATATTGTGATTATCGGCTCCGGGTTCGCCGCCCGGCAGCTGGTTAAGCACCTTCGTCAGCAGGATAAAACGGTACCGATTCGGGTTCTCGCGGCCGACAGCTGCGATGAGTACAACAAGCCTGAGCTGAGCCATGTGATCAGCCTGCGCTGCGCGGCCGATGACTTAACCCGTCAGACGGCAGCGGAGTGGGCCGAAAGCCAGAACATCATGCTGCATCCTTGCACTGTGGTTAGCGACATCGACACGCTGGCGCGCAGGGTGAACAGCAGCGCAGGCGATTTTGCTTACGGAAAGCTGGTGCTGGCCACCGGTGCCCGGCCTGTGATTCCGGCGATGCCGGGCAGTGAACTGATCTACACGCTCAACAGTCAGCAGGAATATCGCCAGTGCGCCACCGGCTGATGAATGCGGCACGGGTGCTGATCATCGGAGCCGGGCTGATCGGTACCGAACTGGCAATGGATCTTAATCGTGCCGGTAAACAGGTAACGATTATTGATCGCAGTGCAGGTCTGCTCGCCGCGCTGTTGCCGCCGGAAATCAGCGGTCGTCTGCAACACCGATTAATCAACAGCGGCGTGCAGATGATGTTCCAGACTGAAGTGACTGAACTTGCCCGCCAGGCAGATTCTGTTGCAGCTACCTTCAGCGACGGAGAGAAAAAGTGTTTTGACGCGGTGGTGTGCGCCATCGGCTTACGTCCCGATTCGGGGCTGGCAAAAAGAGCGGGTATCGAGGTGCGTCATGGCATTGTCGTTGATCGCACGCTCGCTACCTCGGTTCCCGATATTTATGCGCTGGGCGACTGCGCAGAGATAGAGGGAAAACTGATGCCTTACCTGCAGCCGGCGACGCTGGCGGCGATCACCCTGGCCAAAAATCTGACCGGACAGGCCGCTAACCTGACGCTGCCTCCGATGCTGATCAAGGTCAAAACACCGGATATGCCGCTTCAGCTGGCGGGCGATCCGGCTAATCCGGCCTACAACTGGCAGATGGCGTTCTCTTCAGACGGCGTGATCGCGAAAGGTTATGACCCGGACGGGGTGATGCGCGCTTTTGTGGTCAGTGAAGATCACATGAAGGTGGCGTTCAGCTGCTGAAGGCGTTAAACACGCCAGCAGCCACTTAACCGCATCGGTAACGCCGGCACGATACACCAGACCGCTGCACGCTTCCCACGGTGCAGCGGATGTCAGACGCGATCCTGCCGGCTTCTGACCGCTATTTAACTTGCCAATAGGTCCTGTTATGAACACTTCTGAAGACGCAGTAGTTAGTCATATTACGCTGCACAATCCTCCCTCCTGTACCTGTGCCCGGATTATCTGGCTTTCGATGAACTGCGATGCCTTTGCGATGAATATCGGTACCGCTAACGGTGACGCACACATTGATGCCAGACTCGGTTCAGTTTATCGCAGCACCCGCTTTCACCCGGAAGCGCTTAAAGAAACGGTTAACGATTTATTCTGGGAAATCTGGGCGGTATGGGAGCCTGAAGAAGGGATTAAAGTGATGGAGCGCGGGTAAGCCGGTTTTACGGCCGGTCAGGAGGCCGCTGACGGACAGCCGGTATTAATGCCGTTCAGGAAGAGTCTCGACCAACATCACGCCGCGCCGTGTCCGGCAGAGCAGGTGAGTGTTCTGCCGGAGCGGGCAAGGCGTCTGCCGTTCATCACGGGCGGCGGCCGGGTGTCGTCCGTTCATCTGCGGGCAGCGTTCATCCTCTCTTCTCTGACCCGTCCACATCATCGCTGCACAACCTGGCCGACGTGGTCGGCTCCCCGGTTTATCACTTCCCCGCCTGATCATATCCACGATCGACTGCACCCTATTTACTGCATTTTTATATTCCGCTTCGCACTCTTTACGCCTTTTTTATCTGCCATCCGGTTAACTGTCTGCTCAGTAACCTTCACGATTCAGTCACGCTGAAGACCGGCTGAGATCGGAGAAGGCGAGGGGGATACCGTTTTTACGGTCGCCCTGTCAGCATTCAAACGCAGCACCCGGATCAGCGGGCAATCGATACTCTCTCGCTTTGCCGGCGCGGCTGAACAGATGAAGGGGGCGATTATTGTTAATCCGTATGATTCTGATGAGATTGCGGCGGCTATTCATACCGCGCTGCGCCTGCCTTTATCCGTCAGGCAGGCGTATCACCAGCAGCTGATAAAGGAACTGCATATTCATGACAGCCACTGGTGGTCAGCGCGCTTCCTGAGCCAGTTGAGCGGGGCACCTGGTGATACCGGAGCGATGCCGGCAGCGGGTCTGATAGATTCCGCCGGGTTTGGTAACCGGCCGCGCTACTGACAGCCCGGCATGGGTGTCTGGCGGACAGAACGGGCGTGACAGGACCCGCTAGCCGTTAAACCTGACGGTACATTCAGCGGCATTCAGAATGCTGGACGCAATGAAGATATCCTGCTTTCCGCTTTGGTTGGTACAGGGATATTTTTCCGCAGGAATGACTGCTCTGAATGATGGTTTGTTGCGGTGCAGGTTTGATAAAAAATTAGACAGCATGGCTGTTTATTACTGAACACTTTCCATTAGCAAAAAATGGTTGAGTAAACTGTGTTTTACCCTGGCTAAATACCGTGAATCATGCTGGGTTTTCTAGAGGGTGGGATTATTTATCAAACTGGAACGTGAGCGACAATAAGCAGCAAGTTAACGGATAAAACAGAGCCGTGGCGTGCGCCACGGCCAGAAAATTATGCAGTCTGCCACTCGCTTTCAACATCTGCCTTCGCTTTAGAGAGAATGACTTTATTATCATCCACCTCTTTTACCCAGCTAAAGGGAATAATATGGTGTTGCCCGCCCGCTTCAGGATCGCTTTTTGCCAGCTTGATTTTATCGTCACCTTCAAAATGATCAACAACCCCTACGTGTTCACCATTAACATCAACGACCTGAGCGTGGTCTAAAATTTGTGATTTATCTACCATGGAAATTTCCTCCTTATTCATTTGTGAGGTCATTGCCTCAGACCGATTAATCCTGGTTGCTGAAGCTGAATTACGCCAGCATATTAACAAAATGAAATATTTTACGGGCTGCCGGAGAAAATAACGGCTTCGTCAGTTAGCTGAATAAATCAGTTAATTATGGTCCTGATCGGCGTAGCGGCAGAATATCGGTCGCTGCCCTTGCTGACTGCCGTGCCTCCCGGACTCACAGTTCGCTGAAAAGCAGGCCCGGTCAGCGTTCAGACGGATTTTGCGACTATGCTGATGGCCGCCAGCAACATAATGCTACCCGCCGAGCGGAACAATATGCGCTGGGCGCGGGGGCGGGTTAAAAAGTGCCGAATCCGCAGCGCAGCCAGAATAAAATCGCGCCCACCAGCAGCAGGGCCAGAATAGTCAACGGCACCAGCATCATGGCCCAGGTTTGCAGTGAAACCCTATCCACGGAGATCACCAGCGGAAAAATAGCCAGATAAAAGGCAATGGTTTTGGGATTACCCAGCGTAATAGTCAGGCCTGAAAGCCATGCCGAAATCAGCGCTTTTCGACTCGCCCGCTGGCCAATATTGATGGCATGCGGAACATAATGCCAGAACTGCCAGGCGAGAATGCAAAGATAGAGCGCCGCCGCCCGGTTAAGTTGAGTGAAAATAACCTGTGGGCAGTGAACGACTTATTTAATCCGTTGTGGGGCGCGGCCTCGTTTACCGTAGTTATGACTTATGACGGTATGGTTTTTATTAAATTCTGGATGTCTTGTTATCCAAAAATAGCGTTAATAAACCGATTATATTGCCGGGCGCGCCGCCTGTTTCCCGGCCTGAATAGCTGTGTATCGGCACGGGTTTAAATTATTGCCAGAAGGCGTTTCGCTATTAAATACGCTGCCTGTCGTCGCCGCATCTCCAGTAAGCGCGCTATGCTGGTCAAATCAGGCCGCACCCGACGGCAACAAGTGCAACGTCTACAGGAGAAGGTATGTCAGCGATCGATTCAATTTCCACCGACGGCGGCGTCTGGATCAATCCGCCGCCGGTACATCATCTTGAGCAGAGTGAATTATGCTTTGAGACGGCGTTTAACAGCGATTTCTGGCAGCGCACCTGGTACGGTTTTGCCCGGCACAGCGGACACGCTTATGGATTCTGGATCGATGAGGACTTTACGGTACAGGTGCAGGTCAGGGCGGATTTCAGCCAGCTGTACGATCAGGCCGGGCTGTTTATTCAGGATGATGAGACGCACTGGGTTAAGGCGGGCATTGAATTTAATGATGACCAGCCGGCGTTAGGCTGCGTGGTTACGCGCGAGAAATCAGACTGGTCAACCGGCCTGTTTCCCGGCGATCCGCGCAGCTTCTGGCTGCGGGCTACGCTGGTTAATGAGGCGCTGCGCATTCAGTACTCAACCGACGGCGAGCAGTGGCCGCTGTTACGCCTCTGTCCGTGGCCCGGCCGTGGGCGGCGCTTTGTCGGGGTGATGGGCTGCTCACCCGAACGTGCCGGGCTGGCGATTCGCATCGCACACTTCACGCTCAGCCCGCCACTCGGCAAAGAGCTGCACGATTTGTCCTGAACATCTGCCATAAACGGCGCCTGGCCGTGAAAGGTGATCGATTGGCTGAGATCACCTGCCACCGCTGAGTATTGCTGTCCGACGGCGCGCGCCGGGCCTGTTCCGGCACCGATCGCAGCGTCTGCTGAGGCACCGGCGCTGGCAGGGATCGACGGTAACAGCGACCTTGCCGCACCGTCTGCCTGAAACTCAGCTCACCGGCGTCAGACGGTGTGCAGGAGTCTGCTTCTTAGCACTTTTTCAGGCGGTGACGGCACGGTTGCGCGCCACGATCGCCGCATGCGTCAGCTCTCCGGCTGACATGAACTCGTTGATCAGCGCATCGCGGTTGTGCGGTGCGCGGTCGCGGTCGGCCGCCTGTAGCGCGCTAATCAGCGCGGGCTGGGACAGTTCAGTGCAGTAGGCGGGCGTACCCGGCTGCTGACGCCATGAGTCGCTCAGCGAACCCGCGTCAACCGCATCAAAACCGGTCACGTCGACCAGCGTCATTGCCACGGCTTTCGCCTGCGCATCGTCACCGGCAACCGGTATCGCCAGGCGATCGGGCTGACCCGCCGGCTGGCCTTTTTCGGCCAGCGTCGCCGCCAGTACCGCATTCCACGCTTTAATCACCGGACGGTGCAGCTGTTCGCTGGCCCACTGGCTTTCTGTCTGCCCCTGCTGTAGTGCCGCAATATCGCCGTCGCGGAACGGATAGTAGTTGCTGGTATCAATGATGATGGCGTCCGCAGGTGCAGCGTTTAACAGGCTGGCCAGCGCCGGGTGCTTATCGAAAGGTATCGCCAGGATGATCACTTCGGCGTCCTGAACGGCGTCTTCGCGGGTTACCGCCGTGGCACCCACTTCTCTGGCCAGCGTCTGAATCGAGTCAGGACCACGTGAGTTTGCCAGTCGGATGGTGTGACCGGCGGCGGCCAGTTTGCGTGCCAGGGTTGCGCCGATATTGCCTGCGCCAATGATGCTGATATTCATCTGTTACCTCTTTGTCGATGGGCGTTATTGTTGCGCCGGATGGGCGAAGTCGAGCAGGGTGTCGCGTAGCGCGGCCAGCTCCTGATCCGACAGGTTGCAGGCGGATTTAATGCTGTCGGTAATCGTCCACAAGGTTTGCTGCAGGGCGGCACCCTGCGCGGTCAGGGTGATCAACACCCGTCGTTCATCATTACGGTCGCGGGTGCGGACAATCCGCCCGGCCGCTTCCAGCCGCTTGAGAACCGGCGTAATGGTGCCGGTATCCATGCCCAGCCGGTTCCCCAGATCGCCGACGCTGCGTGGCGTCTCGCTGAACAGCTCCAGCATTACCAGATATTGCGGGAAGGTCAGGCCCAGCGGATCCAGAAAAGGTTTGTGCATCCGGTTCATCCGGCTGGCGGCGCCATACAGGGCGAACGACAGTTGTTTGCCGATGTCGGCACGTGACTCGCAACTCATGATTTACCTTGTGTTTGATTATCTAGTGCAACAGATAAAAGTGTAGGACAAGCGACGCCGCGATTAAAGCGCTGTCAGCAGGTAATTTGTGCGGTTTCGCCTTTGCGGGAACGGGCAGGGATTTTCGCCCCCGGCTGGCGGGCTCCGGGGGCGATGTCGGGGCTGTCAGGCGGCCATGCGGCGGCACGCTTCAGCACAGTGATGACAGGCCTTAGCGCACTGCTGGCAGTGGTCGTGCTGGTGCTGACCGCACTCGTCGCCGCACTGCTGACACAGGTCGGCGCACAGCTGGCAAAGCGGGCGGGCTGATTCGCTCTGCAGCGCCATAAACTGCGCTGCCAGCCGACAGAGACTGGCACACTGCATGTCCAGCCGGATACAGTTGCGCATCATCTCAAGGTTCTCTTCCTGCAGGCAGGATGCCGCACAGTGATCGCAGGCTGCGGCACACAGATAACAGGCCTCAATGCACTTTTTAAATTCGTCGTTCATGTTGCC
>MIEI01000051.1 GCA_002095305.1 Pantoea brenneri | reverse complement strand
TCCGCCTGTTGCAGCGCCTGGCGGGTCTGCGCGATATCCTGCTGGAGCTGCTGCGCCTGTTGCTGCCACTGCTGCTGCTGCTGGGCGTGCTGATAGTCACGGCTCAGCGTCTGTTCCGCCGCGCTCAGTTGCAGCATCTGCTGTTGCAGCGCGGTGCGCGTGTCGTCATCCAGCAGCGCCATGGCTCCCGCCCGGCTGCGCAGCAGGTCGAGCGCGGTTTTTGCCTCTTTGTGACGTTCATAGATTGCGGCGGAAATCTGGCCGTAAATTTCGGTGCCGGTCAGCTCTTCCAGCAGTTCGGCCCGTTCGCTGGCTTTGGCGTTGAGGAAGGCGGCAAACTGCCCCTGGGACAGCATCATTGAGCGGGTAAAACGCTCAAAGTCGAGGCCGGAAAGGGTCTCAATCAGCCTCAGTTTGTCACCGACCTTGTCGGCGACGATGGTATCGTCGGCACAGCGCGCCAGCTCAACCCGCGGCGCCTGCAGTTTGCCGTCGGCGGTGCCGCGTGCGCGGTTCTGGCTCCAGAAGCGCGCCAGGCTTCGCCTTTGATCTCAAATTCCACTTCAGCCAGACACTCGGCGCAGTCGCGGGTCATCAGCGCATTCTGGCTCTGGGAGATGGCGCCGAGACGCGGCGTCTGGTGATAGAGCGCCAGGCAGATGGCATCCAGCAGCGTGGTTTTGCCTGCGCCAGTGGCACCGGTAATCGCGAACAGCCCGTTACTGGCGAAGGGTTCAGCGCGGAAATCGATAAACCATTCACCGCGCAGTGCGTTAAGGTTTTTAAACCGTAGCGTGAGGATCTTCATTGTGGTTCCTCAATGTCGGCCAGCGTCTGGCGGAACAGGGTGGTCATCTGATCGATCTGCTGCGGTTGCAGTTCACTATCCAGCGCCAGGCGACGGGCAAACACCTCTTCCACTTTCAGTTCGCTCAGGGTTTCGTTATCGAGTCGCGCCAGGCTGTGCTGACGCTGCTCGCGGCTGCGGCGTAACAGCAAAACCTCAACCGGCAGTTCTGCGGTCAGGGTTTCCACCTGACGCTGCAGATCGCTGAGGTACTCCTGAGTGGTGACTTCAATATCCAGCCAGGTCGGTTTTTCCTGCTGCATGTCGCTGAAATCGCTGAGCTGCTGCGCGATCTGCGCCAGTGAACCTTTCAGCACCTGCATCGGCTGCACCTGCGGCACCACCAGCGGCGTCACCGCTTGCAAACCGCGCGGGGTGAAGTCCAGCAGGAAGACGCTTTTTTCACTGCCCAGTTCATCAAAACTGAGTGGAATCGGCGAGCCGCTGTAACGAATGTGCTCAGTGCCCGCCACCCGCTGAGCGCGGTGAATGTGGCCGAGCGCGATGTAATCCACGTCCGGGAACGCGGAGGCCGGGAAGGCGTCCAGCGTGCCGATATAGATGTCACGCACCGAGTCGCTCTGGCTGACGCCGACGGTGGTGAGGTGACCGGTAGCCACGATTGGCAGAGCCGGCTCCAGCGCCCGCGCAGCAGCCACGCGCTGCTGATAATGGTGAGCAATCGCCTCCAGCAGCGAGGTCTGCTTGTCGCGTCCGGACTGTCCGGCGCGGCTGCGCAGAATATCGCGCGGTCGCAGATAAGGAATGGCGCACAGCAGCACGCCCGGCTCGCCCTGACGGGTGGTGAGCAGCAGCACATCGCTGTTGGTCTGAGGCGTGGCGATCACCCGGGTATTCAGGCAGGCGAGCAGTTCGCGTGACTCATTGAGCGTCGCCACCGAGTCGTGATTGCCCGCCAGCACAATCAGCTGACAGCCGCTGGGCTGCAGCGCCACCACAAAGCGGTTGAACATTTCGCGCGCGTAGCTGGGCGGGGTGCCGGTATCGAACAGATCGCCCGCAACGATTAACGCATCCACCTGATGCTGTTCAATCTGGATCAACAACCAGTCAAGAAACGCCTGATGTTCCGCCGCCCGACTCTTGTTGTAAAAGAACTGCCCCAGATGCCAGTCCGCAGTATGAATGATGCGCATAAAACTCCCTGCCGTTGTAATTCGCCCGACGATTATACTGGCTCTGCGGCCAAAGCGAAAAATTGTCGCTGCGCTGTCATAATTGATTACCACTGGCCTGAATGAGCGGTTATGTTTTTCATAAAAGTGTCACAAATCTGACGCATAATGGCGCCGCGAATCTCAGTGACAGCCGTCATATCAGCAGGAGTAATAATGGCTAAGCGCATTTTGGTTGTGGAAGATGAAGCCCCAATCCGTGAAATGTTGTGCTTTGTTCTGGAGCAGAACGACTATCAGCCAATTGAGGCGGAAGATTATGACAGCGCAGTGGGTAAGCTGATTGAACCCTGGCCCGATCTGATTCTGCTGGACTGGATGTTACCCGGCGGCAGCGGCATTCAGTTTATTAAGCATCTGAAACGCGAAGCGATGACCCGCGATATTCCGGTGATGATGCTCACCGCACGTGGTGAAGAAGAGGACCGGGTGCGTGGGCTGGAAGTCGGCGCTGACGATTACATCACCAAGCCCTTCTCGCCAAAAGAGCTGATGGCGCGCATCAAAGCCGTCATGCGCCGTATTTCACCGATGGCGGTGGAAGAGGTGATTGAGATGCAGGGACTGAGTCTGGATCCCTCCTCGCATCGGGTGATGTCCGAAACCACGCCGCTGGAAATGGGCCCTACCGAATATAAACTACTGCACTTCTTTATGACGCACCCGGAGCGGGTTTACAGCCGCGAGCAGCTGCTGAACCATGTCTGGGGCACCAACGTGTATGTCGAAGATCGCACCGTCGATGTTCACATTCGCCGTTTACGTAAAGCGCTGGAAGTCTCCGGCCACGATCGCATGGTACAAACCGTCCGTGGAACAGGGTATCGTTTCTCTGCCCGCTACTAAACGGAGTTTTCACCGTGCTGGAACGCCTCTCCTGGAAGAGATTACTGTCAGAACTGCTGCTGGCGTGTCTGCCTGCGCTGCTGCTTGGCCTGCTGTTCGGTTATCTGCCGTGGCTGCTGTTGCTGAGCGTCCTGGCGGTGCTGCTGTGGCATTTCCATAACCTGATGCGCCTGTCGCACTGGTTGTGGCTCGATCGCACTATGACGCCGCCGGCTGGGCGGGCCAGCTGGGAACCGCTGTTTTACGGGCTCTACCAGATGCAGTTACGCAACCGGCGGCGGCGGCGTGAACTCGGCAACCTGATTAAACGCTTTCGCAGCGGCGCTGAGTCGCTGCCAGATGCGGTGATCCTCACCACCGAAGAGGGCACCATTTTCTGGTGCAACGGGCTGGCGCAACAGCATCTCGGGCTACGCTGGCCGGAAGATAATGGCCAGAACATCCTCAACCTGCTGCGTTATCCAGAATTCTCGCGCTATATCCGCCAGCGTGACTTCGACAAACCCCTGACGCTGGTGCTGAATAACCAGTACCACATGGAATTTCGCGTCATGCCCTACAGTGAAGGGCAGTGGCTGCTGGTGGCGCGTGACGTCACCCAGATGCACCAGCTGGAAGGGGCGCGCCGTAACTTCTTTGCCAACGTTAGCCATGAACTGCGTACTCCGCTGACGGTGCTGCAGGGCTATCTGGAGATGATGAATGACTCGGTGATGAACGAGCGTTCACGCGGCAAGGCGCTGCATACCATGTCGGAGCAGACGCGCCGCATGGACAGCCTGGTCAAGCAGTTGCTGACGCTGTCGCGGATTGAAGCTGCGCCCGCGATCGATCTGAAAGAGAAGGTCGATGTGCCGGTGATGCTCCGGCTGCTGCAACACGAGGCCGCCACCCTGAGCGGCGGACGTCACGACATCCATTTCCATACCGATCCGCATCTGAAAGTCTTTGGCAACGATGAACAGCTGCGCAGCGCCATCTCCAACCTGGTCTACAACGCGGTAAACCACACGCCGGAGGGCACGCGCATTGATATCAGCTGGCTGCGCAGTAAGCAGGGTGCAACGTTTCGGGTGTGCGATAACGGACCGGGCATTGCGGCTGAACATATTCCCCGTCTCACCGAGCGTTTCTACCGGGTCGATAAGGCGCGATCGCGGGCGACCGGCGGCAGCGGACTGGGGCTGGCGATCGTGAAACATGCCCTGAGCCACCATAATGCGCGGCTGGATATCACCAGCGTGCCGCATCAGGAGACCTGTTTTACCTTTACCTTGCCGGCAAGGTTGATTGTCAGCAGTGGGATGCAGGAGAATGCCCTCCATTAATGGCTGACGGATCTGCTTGATGCGCGCACTTGTTTTGTTGATGGTCATTTTATTGCCGGGCATGGCGCTGGCACAGCCCGGCGCGCTGTCGGGCAACCTTAGCAGCGTCGGGTCTGATACCCTGGGCTACCTGATGACGCTGTGGGGCGAGGACTTCAGTCGGCAGGCTCCGGGCGTCAATGTGCAGGTGCAGGCATCCGGATCGTCGACCGCGCCGACTGCGCTGGCTGCCGGTGCGGCGCAGCTCGGACCAATGAGCCGCCCGATGCAGGCGGATGAACGGCAGGCGTTTGAAGCGCGCTATGGTTATCCTCCGCTGGCGGTACCGGTAGCGATGGATGCGCTGGTGGTGGTGGTCAATCAGCGCAATCCGCTGCAGCAGATAACGCCGCGTCAGCTTGACGCCATTTTCTCGATTACCCGCCTGTGCGGGGCCACCTCGGTGCCGCAACGCTGGGGCGATCTCGGCGCGCGGGCGGCTGAGTGGGCTCACCGGCCGATCCAGCGCTACGGACGCAACTCGGCGTCCGGTACCTGGGGATTCTTCAAGCAGCAGGCGCTCTGTCAGGGTGATTTTCGCAATGACGTAGCCGAATTTCCCGGTTCGGCAGCGGTGGTGCAGGCGGTGGCAGGCAATCCACGCAGCATCGGTTACGCCAGTTTTGGCTTCCACCTCAGCGGCGTAAAGATGCTGGCGGTGGTGAACGATCGGGGTGAGGCTGTGGCACCCGACGCGGACGCAATCCGCAGTGGTCGCTATCCGTGGGCCCGTCCGCTCTATCTGTATGTCAACAAGGCGCCGGGTAAGCCGTTGCCACCGCTGGTCGCAGCCTTCCTGCAGCAGGTGCTCTCGGTGCAGGGACAGCGACGGGTCAGCGAAGCGGGTTATCTGCCACTCTCTGATAGCCAGATGGCGCAGGCGCGCGCGGCGCTTAACTGATCCTCTTCAGACGCGCATTCTGCTCTGCTTGTGTGCTGCGCGCGATGTTTAAGCGAGGGTCTCCAGGCGCGTAGGGCTTTCGCTGTCCGGAACCTGGAAGGTTCACCTTCAGGCGCGCATTCTCTCCTTAACCGCTATGGATGTGCTCCTCTCCCGGCGCGCGCATGTCGCTGCTTATCTGCTGCAAAACCGCGCGGTAGCCCGTCTTATCTGCCAACATGAATTTTCTTCATGGCCGGTGAATTTTCTTCTATTGCAGCGGGCGGCGGCACATGTCATTCTGCGTTCAGACGTATAGCCATCCAGATGGCTACAAATAACAGAGCGCAATTATTTCCTGCTGAAACCATCGGCAGGCGAGACAGGAGTGATCATGCAAAGAAATACCGCCCCGTTCCGTGCTGATACCGTAGGCAGTTTTCTGCGTCCCGCCGCGATTAAGCAGGCGCGTGAGCAGTTCGCCGCTGGCGAAATTGATGCGGCAGCGCTGCGCCAGGTTGAAGATGACGCCATCCGCGATGTGGTCGCCAGACAGCGCGAAAATGGCCTGCAGGTGGTGACCGATGGCGAATTTCGTCGCGGCTGGTGGCACTTCGATTTTTTCTACGGCCTGGATGGTGTGGAAGCTTATGAAGCTGAGCAGGGGATCCAGTTCAACGGCGTGCAGACCAAAGCGCATGGCGTAAAAGTAGTGAGCAAGCTCGGTTTTTCCAGCCATCCGATGCTGGAACACTTTCGCTTCCTGCAAAGCATTGCCGGTGATGCGGTGGCAAAAATGACCATTCCCAGCCCCAGCGTGCTGCACTTCCGCGGCGGTCGCAAAGTGATCGACGCTGAGGTCTATCCGGACCTGGCAGATTATTTTGACGACCTGGCACAGACCTATAAAGACGCCATTAAGGCGTTTTACGCCGCGGGTTGCCGTTATCTACAGCTGGATGACACCGTCTGGGCCTACCTTTGCTCTGAGGATCAGAAACGCGATATCCGGGCACGCGGCGACGATCCGGAAGCGCTGGCGCGGACCTATGCTCAGGTGCTGAACAAGGCGCTGGAAGACAAGCCAGCCGATCTGACCGTTGGTCTGCATGTCTGCCGTGGCAATTTCCGCTCAACCTGGATTTCAGAAGGTGGTTACGAGCCGGTGGCGGAAATCCTGTTTGGCAGCGTCAATGTCGATGCCTTCTTCCTCGAATATGACAATGCCCGTTCAGGCGGTTTCGAGCCGCTGCGCTTCATTAAGCCAGGCCATCAGCAGGTGGTGCTGGGCCTGATCACCACCAAATCCGGTGAGCTGGAAGATCCGGCGCAGGTGAAAGCCCGACTGCAGGAAGCGGCGCAGTATGTCAGCCTCGACCAGATCTGTCTCAGCCCGCAGTGCGGCTTTGCCTCTACCGAAGAGGGCAACAGCCTGAGCGAAGAGCAGCAGTGGCAGAAGATTCGCCTGGTGGTCGATATCGCAAAACAGGTGTGGTAATGCTGTAAACTTGTGCAAACAGGCGCGTAAAACGCGCCTTTTGTGCATTTGTCAGCGGCGTTATGCGGGGAATTCTCGCGGTCTGTTTATTATTTAGGCACATCATCTTGTGTGCCTGGGTTAAAAATTAACGCTATCCACTGGTTGTTACGTAAATAACGGGATAACCTTCTGGTTTTCCGATCCCGTATTGCCTTTCCCCGCTATAAACGTTTTACTTAGCCCCGTTGTCGATCCATCCCTCCGTGAACAGAAAAAAAGCAGCTTAAATCACCTGCGCTTCACCTCACGACGAGCATAATGCGCTGACATTGGCTGGCTGGTCGTGGTTTTAACGCAGCGAGGGGACAACACAAACCCAACTTCCACCGCAACATCAGTGACAGGCCGTATGACACATCGTTTAACCTCGAAAGACATTCTCGCGCTGGGCTTCATGACATTTGCCCTGTTCGTTGGCGCGGGCAACATCATTTTCCCGCCGATGGTTGGCATTCAGTCTGGCGAACACGTCTGGACCGCCGCTATTGGCTTTCTGATCACTGCCGTGGGTCTGCCGGTGATGACCGTGGTAGCGCTGGCGCGCGTCGGCGGCGGCGTGGATGCACTCAGTACCCCAATCGGTAAGGTTGCCGGTCTGGTGCTGGCCACCGTCTGCTATCTGGCGGTCGGGCCACTCTTTGCGACGCCGCGGACGGCCACCGTCTCCTTTGAGATGGGGATTGCCCCGCTGACCGGTGATGGCGCGATGCCGCTATTTATCTACAGCCTGGTCTATTTTGCGCTGGTGATTGGCGTGTCGCTCTATCCGGGTAAACTGCTCGATACCGTCGGCCATTTCCTTGCGCCGCTAAAAATTGTGGCGCTGACCGTGCTGGGCATTGCTGCGCTGGTGTGGCCAGCGGGCGGCACTATTCCGGCGACGGAAGATTATCAGCGTGCGGCGTTCTCCAGCGGTTTTGTGAACGGCTATCTGACCATGGATACGCTGGGCGCACTGGTGTTCGGCATCGTGATCGTGAACGCGGCCCGTTCACGCGGGGTTGATAATGCCGCGCTGCTGACGCGTTACACCGTTCTGGCCGGCCTGATTGCTGGCGTGGGCCTGACGCTGGTCTACCTGTGCCTGTTTAAACTGGGCTCCGGCAGCGGCGCGCTGGTCGATCAGAATGCGAACGGCGCAGCGATTCTGCACGCTTACGTTCAGCAGACATTTGGCGGTATGGGCAGCTTCTTCCTGGCGGCGCTGATCTTTGTTGCCTGTATGGTAACGGCGGTCGGTCTGACCTGTGCCTGTGCGGAATTTTTTGCGCAATACCTGCCATTGTCGTATAAAACGCTGGTGTTTATCCTTGGTCTGTTCTCGATGGTGGTGTCGAACCTCGGCCTGAGCCACCTGATTCAGATCTCCATCCCGGTCCTGACGGCGATTTATCCGCCTTGTATCGTGCTGGTGGTGCTGAGCTTCACCCTGAACTGGTGGAACAAGAGCAGCCGGATTATTGCGCCAGCAATGCTGATTAGCCTGCTGTTCGGCATTATTGATGCGATTAAAACTACCGGGTTTAAAGCGTTGCTGCCTGCATTCAGTCAGCACCTGCCGCTGGCCGATCAGGGACTTGCCTGGTTGCCGCCATCGCTGGTGATGCTGCTGATTGCCGCCGTGGTGGATCGGGTTAAAGGACGCGAACAGGTTTCCGTTCACTCGTAGCAGATGGCACTGATTTTTCTTTAACCACGGGCTTGCCCGTGGTTTTTTCATTTCACAGGTACAGGTTGTTATGCAAGAAACCAATAAGCTCAAACGCGGACTGAGCACGCGCCACATCCGCTTTATGGCGCTGGGATCGGCGATTGGCACCGGGCTGTTTTACGGTTCCGCCGATGCGATCAAAATGGCCGGACCCAGCGTGCTGCTCGCCTATATTATCGGCGGGGCCGTGGCCTACATCATCATGCGTGCGCTGGGTGAGATGTCCGTCAACAATCCCCAGGCCAGCTCATTCTCCCGTTACGCCCAGGATTATCTCGGTCCGATGGCGGGCTACATTACCGGCTGGACCTACTGCTTCGAAATCCTGATCGTGGCGATCGCCGATGTGACGGCGTTCGGCATCTATATGGGCGTCTGGTTTCCGGAGGTGCCGCACTGGATTTGGGTACTGAGCGTGGTGCTGATCATCGGCGCGGTCAACCTGATGAGCGTGAAGGTGTTTGGCGAAGTGGAGTTCTGGTTCTCTTTCTTCAAAGTCGCCACCATCATTGTGATGATTCTGGCCGGTTTCGGCATGATTATCTGGGGCATCGGCAACGGCGGCCAGCCGACCGGCATCCATAACCTGTGGACCAACGGCGGCTTCTTTGCCCACGGCGTGGTCGGAATGTTGCTGTCGCTGCAGATGGTGATGTTCGCCTACGGCGGTATCGAAATCATCGGTATCACGGCCGGTGAAGCGAAGGATCCGGAGAAGTCGATCCCGCGCGCCATTAACTCGGTACCCTGGCGTATTCTGGTGTTTTATGTCGGCACGCTGTTTGTGATTATGTCGATCTATCCGTGGAACCAGGTAGGCACCTCGGGCAGCCCGTTTGTGCTGACCTTCCAGCATCTGGGCATCGCGGCGGCCGCCTCGATTCTTAATTTTGTGGTCCTGACCGCCTCACTGTCAGCGATCAACAGCGACGTGTTTGGCGTAGGGCGCATGCTGCACGGTATGGCCCAGCAGGGACACGCGCCGAAGATGTTTATGAAAGTCTCTTCACGCGGTATTCCGTGGGTGACGGTGGTGGTGATGATGTTCGCCATGTTGATTGCGGTCTATCTCAACTACCTGATGCCGGAAAAAGTGTTCCTGGTCATCGCCTCGCTGGCCACCTTTGCGACGGTCTGGGTGTGGATCATGATTCTGCTGTCGCAGATCGCCTTCCGCCGCAAAATCGGCAAACAGGCTGCCAGCGAACTGAAGTTCGCGCTGCCAGGCGGCAGCTGGACCGCGGGTGTCGGTGTCGCATTCCTCTGCTTCATCATTGCGCTGATCGGCTATTTCCCGGATACCCGGGTATCGCTCTATGTCGGCGTGGTGTGGATAGTGGTGCTGCTGCTGGGCTATAAGCTGGTACGTAAACCGCGCTGATTGTCGGCTGCTCCCCCTGGCGGGGGAGCAGATGCGCTTTGCCATCTCTTCCATCTTCTCTCTTCCCCCGACTGACTTCTCTGACGCTGCGCTGGCTATTTATGTCAGTCACAACACCGTAACGAAATAACCCGGGCGGATGGCGCTTTCAGACGGTGGAATAACCTATCCGCCTGCGCGGTTAATTATCTGCGGTGAAGGGGATTGCCAGCTAAACATCGGCGTTAAGCGCATCAGGGCGGCTGTGGCGGGGCGAAGAGAACAGCAAATAAATAAAAAAACGGCGAAACCAGTCGCCGAAATATTCAAGAGAATCAGAGAAATAAAAAGGGATGATTGACCCGGTTATCGTAAAACAAAATTAACGCCGCTGATAGCTGGGTTATTTAAATAAGAAAAGTACCAGGCGACAGCAATACAACCAATTAAGCCTGATAAAGCATATTTACGCCGCGCAGCGAGCGCGGCATGGATTTGATTAGCGGCAGCTCAGGGCAGCCGGATGGAAACCGGCTGCGTGGCGCGCTTGTCCAGCCGTTGTTGCCAGCCGGTCAGGGTCGATTGATAAGGACACAGCAGCCCGACGTCGGTCATTCTGCAGTCTGGCTGATGCCACTCCTGACGCAATAAACCCTGTGCGTCTTCAATCGGCTGTAACTGACGCAGGCCATCAAGGCTCTGTGCCTGGAAGTAGAGCCGCAGAAAACGCTCGCCGCTCTGGCTGTCACGCCAGCGCTCCAGCACCAGACTGCCGCCGGGCGGAATATTGCCGCGCGCGTAGCCCGGCAGCTGCCAGTCAAACCCCATCAGGGTACGCACCATCGCAATATTGGTGTCATGCGCCACCAGGATCAGCCAGCGGGCAGTGGAGGCATTGCTGGCGATTTCGGTCAGCATCGCCTGCAGTAAAATCGATCCCCGCCGCTGTGCCTGATAGAGCAGATCATTACTCAAATCGTAATTAGCGGTCAGCAACGGCAGCAGGCGGGTAATTTGCGCCGCGGTGGTGATATGCCCCCACGCCAGCTGATCGACGGGCAGATTTTCGCTGTAACCCAGCCGCAGGGTCTCAACCATACTGGCCATCACGCTCAGTCCTTCGACGTAGGTGTGGCCGCTGCGGGTCTGTTTGAATTGCCATGGGCGATCAAAGAAATCACATTTCGCCGTGGGCGGGCAAACCGCGGCTTTAAGCTGCTGAATAGCCGGTTGCAGTTGCTGCTGTAACTGCGCCAGATCGCCCGCTTTCTGCTGCTTAGCCGCAAGTTCTTGCTGCGGATCGGTTTGTGCAAACGCCAGCTTATCGCTCTGAAACAGTGGATCAACCTCACCGGTCACCTGATGGATCGGTACGCCACAGCCCGGAAACGCACCGTCGGCTATCGCCTGGGCGGTGGCTCGGGTGCGCTGGAGCGGGCTGGCGCGCAGATAGACGTCGTCTGCCGTCGGGCAGCCAGCAGGCAGTAAACCAAGCTGGCGGTAATGTTCGCCCTGCCAGCGTCCTTTGTTGACCACTGCGCTGTAGCCGTGACCGGTCAGCTCGCCATCCGCCGTGGTCCATACCGTCCACGGCTGCTGGCTGGCGGCTTCGATCTCTTTACGGTTGCCGGGCGTCGGTGGCCGCACGCCGTGCCGGCTCAGTTCGACCACTTTTTCCAACTGATAATGGGGCAGCGGGGCCGCCTGCATCGGCAGGCTCAGTAGCCAGAGTGCACTCAGGGCTAACGTGCATTGGCACCATCGGGTAGCGCGCATTTATTCGTCCAGCGCGCGATTGCCGGTCAGCGCTTTTATCTTTGGATAGAGCGTGGCATTCGCCAGCAGCACCGGATTGCCATTTTTCAGTCCGTCGTTACTGAGGTAATCGTTAGTGACGCCACCGGCTTCTCGCATCAGCACAATGCCCGGCAGGCTATCCCACGGATGCATATGCGCTTCGTAGTAGCCGATTAACCGGCCCGCTGCCGCCCAGGCGCTGGTCAGCGCGCCGGAACCGATGCGGATAAACATGCCGCCCTGTTGAGTCAGTCCGGCAATCAGGCGGGTAACGCTCTCGCCCGGCGTGCGGCTGGAGTGACTGATGCCGAGCAGACCTTCGTTGAGATGTTGCGCTGCATGTACCTGCAACCGGGTCTCGTTGACCCACGCGCCCTGGCCCAGTCGGGCGTGGAACAGCTCCTGATGATTAGGATCGCACACCACGCCAATCACCGGTTCACCGTCGCACACCACTGCCAGCGAGACGCACCAGTTAGGCAGGCCGTTGACGAAGCAGGCGGTGCCATCAATTGGATCGACGACCCAGATAAAGCTGGCGTTGCCTGTTTCGCCGCCGCTCTCTTCACCGTAGACGGCATCGTCCGGGAAGCGCTCCTCAATCAACGTCTTGATTAATGCTTCGACGTTGCGATCGGCTTCGCTGACCACGTCCTGCAGATCCCTCTTGTGTTCCACCACCAGGTTTTGACGCTGCTGATACCACGAATAAGCCCGGCTGGCCGCCGCACGGGCGATGTCGCAGGCGTAACGGTAACGCGCGTCAATTTCAGAATGCGAAGCGGATGACATCTTTCCCTCTTATGTTTTTTTGCCATAGCGAACGGAAGGCGCGCCTGAACAGGCGGTCTGGCTGTGTGTTTTGCTTAACTATTGTTAAGAAAGGCTTCATTAAGCCGCAGATAAGACGCGATGGCAAGATGGGGAGGGGGCGGGCAGGCGGCTTTTTTGTGCGGTATTGGCCGGCATCTGCCAGCCAACAGAAGAGGATCGGGTTTTACAGCGTTCTGGCCGTCGCCTGCGCCATTAAACGCGGATAAAAAATGAAAAACAGGGCTTCAAGCTGCTCATAGTGTTCAGTGAAGTCGTGATAAGAATCGCGCAGTGCCGCCAGGCGTGGGCGGCGGCTGGCCATGCCGTGCAGCACCCGTTCCAGCCGGGCGGGCTGGGCGTAGTGCTCGAACCAGCGTTCATGCCACATCACTGCGTTCAGCCGCTGAAATTCCTCCGGGGTCGCCGCCAGCTGCGGCACGATTTCGCGCTCGGCAGCGGCAGAAAACTGCGCCAGCGTCAGATCAGAGGTGAAATGCGTCCAGTGACGGGCCAGAAAATGGTCCCAGATGACATCAAGGGTAATCGGGGCCACGCGATAGGTTTCCGGACGGAACAGCTGACGGGCGCGACGGACTTCCGGCAACGCATCGGTCATGACGTCGAGCCGACGATGCATCAGAATGCCGTCAGCCACCGGCGTGGGCCAGTGCTGGTGCGGGTTACCGCGCACAAAATCAGCCATTAAATTGCCGAGTAGCGAGCTGTCAGCCAGTTGGGCCAGATGGAGATGAGCAAGAAAGTTCATGGCTCATTATAGGCTGAACTGCCTTTGCGCAGCCAGTTGTTCAGAATTGGTCGTTTTTCCGCTAAACTGTGCCGCCTGTTTTTGCCTGAGAAAGAACTCTTTCATGCGTGTCGCCGATTTTGCTTTTGAATTGCCCGAATCCCTGATTGCCCACTATCCCAGGCGCAGCGCAGCGGCTGTCGTCTGCTGTCGCTCGATGGTCCCAGCGGCGCACTGACGCACGGTGTATTCACCGACGTGCTGGATAAGCTCAATCCAGGCGATCTGCTGGTGTTCAACAACACCCGCGTGATCCCGGCGCGCGTCTATGGCCGTAAAGCCAGCGGCGGCAAAATCGAAATGCTGGTGGAGCGGATGCTCGACGACAAGCGCGTGCTGGCCCATGTGCGCGCCTCAAAAGCACCCAAGCCGGGTGCAGCCCTGTTGCTGGGTGAAGATGAGAGCGTTAAAGCGACGATGGTGGCGCGCCACGACGCCCTGTTCGAGATCGCCTTTGACGATGATCGGGCAGTACTCGACATCCTGAACAGCGTCGGCCATATGCCGCTGCCACCGTACATCGATCGCCCTGATGAAGAGGCCGACCGCGAACTCTATCAGACCGTTTACAGTGCCCGTCCCGGTGCCGTCGCTGCGCCTACCGCCGGATTGCACTTCGATGAGCCGCTGTTGCAGGCGCTGAAAGAGAAGGGCGTTGAGATGGCATTTGTCACGCTGCATGTCGGGGCGGGCACCTTCCAGCCGGTGCGCGTCGACAACATCGAAGAACATCACATGCATGCCGAATATGCGGAAGTGCCGCAGGAGGTCGTGGATGCGGTGCTGGCCTGTAAAGCGCGCGGCAACAAGGTGGTCGCGGTTGGCACCACCTCAGTACGCTCGCTGGAGAGCGCGGCCAAAGCGAGTCAGGATGCGCTGATTGCGCCGTTCTTCGACGATACCCAGATTTTTATCTATCCGGGCTACCACTATCAGGTGATCGATGCGCTGATCACCAATTTCCACCTGCCCGAATCTACCCTGATTATGCTGGTCTCGGCGTTTGCCGGTTACCAGCACACCATGGCGGCCTACCGCGCTGCCGTGGCTGAGCAATATCGTTTCTTCAGTTATGGTGACGCGATGTTTATCAGCAAAAATCCGCAGGCGCCGATGGAAAAGATTGGCGACTGATTTATTAACCCACGACCTGACGCGCCTTCTGGCGCAGGGTTGTAGACATCGGACTGTTTCTCCGGTGGAGGCTTTGTGAAATTTGAACTTGATACCACAGACGGGCGCGCGCGCCGTGGCCGTCTGATTTTTGATCGCGGCGTGGTCGAAACCCCGGCGTTTATGCCGGTCGGCACCTACGGCACGGTAAAAGGCATGACGCCGGAAGAAGTGCAGGAGACCGGGGCGCAGATTATTCTGGGCAACACCTTCCACCTCTGGCTGCGTCCGGGCCAGGAGATCATGAAACTGCACGGCGACCTGCATGATTTTATGCAGTGGAAAGGGCCGATCCTCACCGATTCCGGTGGTTTCCAGGTCTTCAGCCTGGGCGACATCCGCAAAATTACCGAAGCCGGGGTGCACTTCCGTAACCCCATCAATGGCGACGCGATTTTCCTCGATCCTGAAAAGTCGATGGAGATTCAGTATGACCTCGGCTCCGACATCGTAATGATCTTCGACGAATGTACGCCGTACCCGGCGGACTGGGACTATGCCAAACGCTCGATGGAGATGTCGCTGCGCTGGGCGAAACGCAGCCGTGACCGTTTTGACAGCCTCGGTAACAAAAATGCGCTGTTCGGCATCATCCAGGGCTCGGTTTACGAAGATTTACGAGATGTGTCGGTGAAAGGTCTGGTAGAGATTGGCTTTGATGGGTACGCTGTGGGCGGCCTGGCGGTGGGTGAGCCTAAACAGGACATGCACCGTATTCTTGAGCACGTCTGCCCGCAGCTTCCGCAGGATAAACCGCGCTATCTGATGGGTGTCGGCAAACCTGAAGATCTGGTGGAAGGGGTCCGTCGCGGCGTCGATATGTTCGATTGCGTGATGCCAACCCGTAACGCGCGTAACGGCCATCTGTTTGTGACTGACGGTGTGGTTAAAATCCGCAACGCCAAATATAAAGATGACACTGCGCCACTGGATGCCGAATGTGATTGCTACACCTGTCGTAATTACAGCCGCGCCTACCTGTATCATCTGGACCGCTGTAACGAAATACTGGGCGCGCGTCTGAACACGATTCACAATCTGCGCTATTACCAGCGCCTGATGGCAGGTTTACGCCAGGCCATCGAAGAGGGTAAATTAGAGCGCTTTGTAAACGAGTTCTACCAACGGACGGGCAAAGAAGTTCCGCCTTTAACGTCTGATAATTCATCAATGAGGGAAATTTAATGAGCTTTTTCATTTCTGACGCCGTGGCCGCAGCAGGCGCACCGTCGCAGGGAAGTCCGTATTCTCTGGTGATCATGCTGGTGGTGTTTGGTCTGATTTTCTATTTCATGATCCTGCGTCCGCAGCAGAAACGTGCGAAAGAGCACAAGAAGCTGATGGATTCCATCTCAAAGGGCGATGAAGTGCTGACCAGCGGTGGCCTGGTAGGTCGCGTAACAAAAGTGTCTGACACTGGCTACGTTTCTATCGCGCTGAATGAGACCAATGAAGTGGTCATTAAACGTGATTTCGTCGCTGCCGTCCTGCCGAAAGGTACTATGAAGGCGCTGTAATTCTATCTTCCCTAAGGGAACTGCCGTGTTAAATCGTTATCCTTTGTGGAAGTATGTGATGCTGGTCGTCGTGATTCTCGTCGGCCTGCTGTATGCGCTTCCCAACCTGTATGGTGAGGATCCGGCCGTTCAAATCACTGGCGCGCGCGGAAGCGCCGCCAGTGAGCAGACGTTGGATCACATTCAGTCCGCATTAAAACAAGACAATATCCAGAGCAAATCCGTTGCGCTGGAAAATGGCGCCATTACCGCGCGCTTCGCTAACACCGATGTGCAGTTACGCGCCCGTGAAGCGATCATGAAGGCGCTGGGCGAAGACTACGTTGTGGCGCTGAACCTGGCCCCGGCCACGCCACGCTGGCTGACCATGCTGTCAGCGGAACCGATGAAACTCGGTCTCGATCTGCGTGGCGGCGTGCACTTCCTGATGGAAGTGGACATGGACACCGCCTTAGGCAAGCTGCAGGAGCAGAATGCCGATACGCTGCGTAGCGACCTGCGCACCAAAAATATTCCTTATACCAACGTCAACAAAATCGCGAACTACGGGGTGGAAATTCGTTTCCGTGACGCCGCCAGCCGCGATGCTGCTGTCTCCTGGCTGACCTCACGTCATCAGGATCTGGTGATCAAAAGCAGCGGCAATGATGCGCTGCGTGCCACCATGAGCGATGCGCGCCTGAGCGAAGCGCGTGAATATGCGGTCCAGCAGAACATCACGATTCTGCGTAACCGTGTGAACCAGCTGGGCGTGGCCGAACCACTGGTACAGCGTCAGGGTTCCGATCGCATTGTGGTTGAGCTGCCAGGTATTCAGGACACTGCACGCGCCAAAGAGATTCTGGGTGCGACCGCGACGCTGGAATTCCGTCTGGTTAATACCAGCGTTGATCCTACCGCGGCGGCCAGTGGCCGGGTGCCGGGCGACTCTGAAGTCAAAGATATGCGTGACGGCCAGCCGGTGGTGCTCTACAAGCGGGTGATCCTGACCGGTGACCACATCACCGACTCGACCTCCAGCATGGATGAATACAACCAGCCACAGGTGAACATTTCACTGGATGGCGCGGGCGGTAACATCATGTCGAACTTCACCAAGGACAACATCGGCAAGCCGATGGCGACCCTGTTTGTGGAGTACAAAGACAGCGGTAAAAAAGATGCCAATGGCCGTTCAATTCTGGTGAAACAGGAAGAGGTGATTAACGTCGCCAACATCCAGTCTCGTCTGGGGAACAGCTTCCGCATCACCGGTATCAACAACCCGAACGAAGCACGTCAGCTGTCGCTGCTGCTGCGTGCCGGTGCGTTGATTGCGCTATCCAGATTGTGGAAGAGCGCACTATCGGTCCGACCATGGGTCAGCAGAACATTACTCAGGGTCTGGAAGCCTGCCTGTGGGGCCTGCTTGCGTCGATCCTGTTTATGGTGGTGTTCTACAAGAAGTTTGGTCTGATTGCGACCAGTGCGCTGCTGGTGAACCTGGTGCTGATCGTCGGCGTCATGTCCCTGCTGCCTGGTGCAACCCTGACCATGCCGGGTATTGCCGGTATTGTGTTAACGCTGGCGGTAGCAGTTGATGCTAACGTACTGATTAACGAACGTATTAAAGAAGAACTGCGTAACGGGCGATCGGTTCAGCAGGCAATTCATGAGGGCTATAAAGGCGCCTTCTCCAGTATTGTCGATGCGAACGTGACCACCCTGATCAAAGTCATCATTCTTTATGCGGTCGGCACCGGTTCGATCAAAGGCTTTGCGATTACCACCGCAATTGGTATCGCGACCTCAATGTTCACCGCGATCGTAGGTACCCGTGCCATTGTTAACCTGGTTTACGGTGGCAAACGCATCAACAAGCTGTCTATCTGAGGAGTGCGTTGTGGCACAGGAATATAACATTGAGCAGTTGAACCACGGGCGTAAAGTCGTCGACTTTATGCGCTGGGATAAGCTGGCCTTCATCATTTCGGGGCTGCTGATCGTAGCCGCGATTGCGATTGTCGGCATTCGTGGCTTCAACTGGGGTCTCGATTTCACCGGCGGTACGGTGATTGAGATCGCGCTGGAAAAACCGGCCGACCTTGATACGCTGCGTGGCGATTTGGTGAAAGCGGGCTTCGACGAGCCGCTGGTGCAGAACTTCGGCAGCAGCCGTGACGTGATGGTGCGCATGGCGCCCGTCACCGGCCCGGCAGGCACCGAGTTAGGCAACAAAGTGGTGTCGGTAATCAACCAGACCACCCAGCAGAACGCGACCGTTAAGCGCATTGAGTTCGTCGGCCCGAGCGTCGGCAGCGATCTGGCGCAGGCGGGGGCGATGGCGCTGCTGTCAGCGCTGATTGCGATTCTGATCTATATCGGTTTCCGCTTTGAGTGGCGTCTGGCGCTGGGCACCGTGCTGGCGCTGGCGCACGACGTGATCATCACCTGCGGTCTGCTGGCGCTGTTCCGGATTGAGATCGACCTGACGATTGTCGCCTCGCTGATGTCGGTGATTGGTTACTCGCTTAACGATAAAATCGTGGTTTCCGACCGTATTCGTGAGAACTTCCGCAAGATTCGCCGCGGCAGCTCTTACGACATTACCAACGTGTCGCTGACCCAGACGTTAAGCCGTACCCTGATTACGTCACTGACCACGCTGGCGATGATCCTGATCCTGTTCATCTTTGGTGGCGCGTTGCTGAAAGGCTTCTCACTGACCATGTTGATTGGTGTGACCATCGGTACGATTTCATCAATTTATGTCTCTTCGGCGCTGGCGCTGAAGCTGGGCATGAAGCGTGAACATATGCTGGTGCAGAAAGTTGAGAAAGAGGGCGCCGATCAGCCTTCTATCCTGCCGTAAGCGCGGTGGGATGATAAAAACGGGCTGCCAGTGATGGCGGCCCGTTTTTTTTGCGCCAGTTAAGGCGCAGCAGGAACGGTTTGAGCCGGTGCGTCAGCGGTAACCTGGTGCACCCGGATAAAGCCGAGCTGATCCGGCGTCAGGCCACTCAGCCGCAGCGGAACCTCAACGGTATGTTGCGGTAACAGTGAGGCGGGCACGGCGATGTTCTGACTCAGACTATCGCTGTTGAGCGGTTTGCCGGTTGCCGGGTCCAGTTCGCCCCAGATTACCGTGGCATGCAGCGCAGGCAACGGTTGATCGCCCATTGCGCGGATCGACAATGTGGTCCGCGATCCACTGGCTTCGGCTACCACCGGCGACAATGTCAGTCGCAAGGTGCCGAGCTGAGTCTGCAGCGCGACCGGGGTATTCGCCTGCGGTACCAGCCATGCACCGTTGCTGGAATGGCTGTTGAGCTGCCCCTGTATCTCCAGCGCACTGGCCTGGGTGGTTAAGTGTTGCATCTGCTGATTGAGCTGGCTCACTTCCTGATGCAACTGCTTAACCTGCGGGTTGGTCGCGGGAGTACTGCAACCGCTCAGTAACGCCAGTGAAAGTGCTGCTGGCGCCCAAACCGTCCTGATCATAAGTTTATCCTTGTCGGTTATTTTGGAATGCGTAAAACCTGGCCAGGGTAGATCTTATCAGGATGCGACAGCATTGGCTTGTTAGCTTCGAAAATCTTGTTGTATTCGTTAGCATTTCCATAAACCTGCTTTGCAATAGCGCTCAGCGTGTCGCCTTTTTTCACGGTGTAAAGTTCAGACTCAGTAGCGCTGTCGCTGGTTGTCACCTTGTCTTCGACTTTGGTGATGCCGGCAACGTTACCGGCGGCGATCAGAATTTTCTCTTTCAGCTCCTGTGACAGGCCGTCACCGCTTACCGTGACGGTATCGCCATTCACTTTCACATCGACCTTGTCGCTGTCCGGCAAGCCCAGCTTGTTGATGTGGTCCTGCAGTTTTTTATTTTGATCGTCGCCACCGTTCACGGCATCCCAAAGCTTTTCACCCGCTTCTTTGACGAAATTAAACAGTCCCATACAACCTCCAGTGTGTTAGTAGATATACGCCGTCTTGCGGCTCTATAAGCGTAGACCCTTTTGCCGCAGCCGCGATTTAACACCGTTTATGCTGGGCGCTGGCCAACGGAATGGCACGGAAGAGATTTTGTTGACCGGCAGTTCGCGCTACACTGTCAGGCCCATCTATCTCGCGTCAGGAAACGTCATGCATTGCCCATTCTGCTCCGCTGTGGACACCAAAGTGATTGATTCTCGTCTGGTTAGTGAAGGATCGTCGGTGCGACGCCGGCGCCAGTGTCTGATGTGCCATGAACGCTTTACCACCTTTGAGGTGGCGGAACTGGTGATGCCGCGCGTGGTAAAAAGTAATGACGTGCGTGAGCCTTTCAATGAAGACAAAATGGCCAGCGGGATGATGAAAGCGCTTGAGAAACGTCCGGTCAGTGCTGATGCGGTCGAGAGCGCGGTGAACCACATTAAAACCCAGCTGCGCGCCACTGGCGAACGCGAAATTCCCAGTAAACTGATTGGTAATCTGGTGATGGACGAGCTGAAAAAGCTCGATAAAGTCGCCTATATTCGGTTTGCCTCGGTTTACCGCAGCTTCGAAGATATTCGTGATTTTGGCGAAGAGATCGCCCGGTTACAGGATTAAGCCATGACCGATGAAATCTACATGGCGCGCGCGCTGGAACTGGCGCGCCGCGGCCGCTTTACCACCATGCCCAATCCGAATGTGGGCTGTGTGATTGTCCGTGACGGTCAGGTGGTGGGCGAGGGCTGGCATCAGCGCGCCGGCGAGCCTCATGCAGAAGTGCATGCTCTGCGGATGGCCGGTGATAAAGCACGCGGTGCCACCGCCTATGTAACGCTGGAGCCGTGCAGCCATCATGGTCGCACGCCACCCTGCAGCGACGCGCTGATTGCCGCTGGCGTGAGCCGGGTGGTCGCCGCGATGCAGGACCCCAACCCGCAGGTTGCCGGTCGCGGATTGCACCGGCTGCATCAGGCCGGGATTGCGGTCAGCCACGGGCTAATGATGGAAGAGGCGGAAGCGCTGAATCGCGGTTTCCTGAAGCGGATGCGTACCGGTTTTCCGTGGATCCAGCTTAAGCTGGGTGCCTCGCTGGATGGCCGCACCGCGATGGCGAATGGCGAAAGCCAGTGGATCACCTCGCGGCCGCCCGTCGCGATGTGCAGCGCTTGCGGGCGCAAAGTGCCGCGATCCTCAGCAGCAGCGCCACGGTGCTGGCTGACGATCCGTCGCTGACGGTGCGCTGGTCCGAACTCAACCAGGACACCCAGGCGTTACTTGATCAACAGCAACTGCGGCAGCCGCTGCGGGTGATTGTCGACAGCCAGAACCGCGTGACGCCGCAGCATCGGCTCATTGACCAGCCGGGTGAAACCTGGCTGATGCGCCATCAACCCGATCAGCAGCATTGGCCAGAGCGCGTCAGTCAGATCGCCGTGCCGCTGCGCGAACAGCAGCTGGATCTGGTGGCGATGATGATGCTGCTGGGTCAGCGTCAGGTGAACAGCGTCTGGGTCGAAGCGGGTGCCAGCCTGGCGGGCGCGCTGCTGCAGGCCGGACTGGTCGATGAACTGATTGTCTATCTGGCACCGAAATTACTCGGCGACCAGGGACGCGGCCTGTGCCAGTTACCGGGCCTTGATCGTCTGGCTGATGCGCCAGGCCTGATTTTCCGCGACGTTCGCCAGGTCGGTGAGGATTTACGCCTGACCCTGACGCCGCAATAACACGGACGGAAAAGCGAGAGCACGCCGCCGAAGAGTATGATAGAATCCGCCCCCCTGCGCGGGGCCAAACAAACCCCCTGAAAGGATAAGTATGAAAGTTATCGAAGCTGCTGTTGCAACGCCTGAGGCCAATGTTGCCATCGTTATTGCGCGTTTTAACAACTTCATTAATGACAGCCTGCTGGATGGTGCAGTTGATGCCCTGAAACGTATTGGCCAGGTCAAAGATGACAATATCACCGTAGTCTGGGTTCCGGGTGCGTATGAACTGCCGCTGGCAGCGCGCGCACTGGCAAACACCAGCAAATATGACGCCGTTATTGCTCTGGGCACGGTAATTCGTGGTGGCACTGCTCACTTCGAATATGTGGCCGGTGAAGCCAGCTCCGGTATCGCCAGCGTTGCCATGAACAGCGAGATTCCTGTCGCGTTCGGCGTGCTGACCACCGAAAATATCGAGCAGGCCATTGAGCGTGCTGGCACCAAAGCCGGTAATAAAGGTGCCGAAGCGGCCCTGACCGCGCTCGAAATGATCAACGTATTGAAAGCCATCAAAGCCTGATTTTTGTAAGGGGAATTTTGTGAAACCTGCTGCTCGTCGTCGCGCCCGTGAGTGCGCTGTTCAGGCGCTTTACTCCTGGCAGTTGTCCAACAACGACATTGCCGATGTGGAATACCAGTTTCTGGCGGAACAAGACGTCAAAGACGTCGATATTAGCTATTTCCGCGAACTGCTGTCCGGTGTGGCGACCAACAGTGCGTATCTGGATGGACTGATGAAGCCTTACCTGTCGCGTCAGCTCGAAGAGCTGGGCCAGGTCGAAAAAGCTATCCTGCGTATCTCGCTGTATGAGCTGAGCAAACGCGCTGATGTGCCCTATAAAGTGGCCATCAACGAAGGGATTGAGCTGGCGAAAGTGTTCGGCGCTGAAGACAGTCATAAATTTGTTAACGGCGTACTGGATAAAGCCGGTCCACAGATTCGACCCCATCGCAAATAAACAAAAAGGCCGGCTTGCCGGCCTTTTTTCATAAAGGGTTAAGCGGAACGTAATTATGTCTTGTGGTGAATTCGAACTCATCGCACGCTACTTCAACCGCAGAACGCGCAGCCGTCGTGATGTCGAACTCGGTATCGGCGACGATTGTGCGTTACTTAGCGTGCCGGAAAAACAGACGCTGGCGATCAGTACCGATACCCTGGTCGCGGGCGTGCATTTCTTACGGGATATTCATCCTGCCGACTTAGGCTACAAAGCGCTGGCGGTTAACCTCAGCGACCTTGCCGCTATGGGCGCCGATCCGGCGTGGCTGACGCTGGCCTTGACCCTGCCGCAGGTCGATGAGAGCTGGCTCGCTGCCTTCAGCGCCAGCCTGTTCGAGCTGCTGGAATATTACGATATGCAGCTGGTGGGCGGCGATACCACTCGTGGCCCTCTGAGCCTGACGCTGGCGATTCACGGCCTGGTGCCGCAGGGCCGCGCCCTGAAACGTTCGGGCGCAAAACCGGGTGACTGGATCTACGTCACCGGCACGCTGGGTGACAGTGCGGCCGGCCTGGCGCTGCTGCAACATCACTGCCGCATCAGCGATCCGGCGGTTCATGAAGCGCTGATTAAACGCCATCTGCGGCCGATGCCGCGCATTCTGCAGGGGCAGGCGCTGCGTTCTCTGGCCACCTCAGCGGTCGATCTTTCGGACGGTTTGATCTCTGATCTCGGCCATGTGCTGAAAGCCAGCGGCTGTGGCGCGCGCCTTAATCTCGACGCGTTACCGCTTTCCGCCGCGCTACGCGATCACTTCGAACCCGAGCAGGTTTTACGCTGGGCGCTGAGCGGTGGCGAAGATTATGAACTCTGCTTCACCGTACCCGAGGTGAACCGCGGCGCGCTGGATGTGGCGCTCGGCCACCTTGGCGTGCCCTATACCTGCATTGGTCAGATGGCACCGGAGTCGGAAGGGCTGATGCTGCTGGAAAACGGCAAGCCAGCGACGTTCCGCCATAAAGGGTTTGATCACTTTGATACTAAATAACGACGTGGCAAAAGGCCGCCTGCGGATGAGCAATCCGTGGCATCTGCTGGCAACCGGTTTTGGCAGCGGACTCAGCCCGGTGGTACCGGGCACCATGGGCTCGCTGGCGGCGATCCCCTTCTGGTGGCTGATGACGCATCTGCCGCAGGATCTCTATTCGCTGGTGGTGCTGGTGGGGATCTGCGTCGGCGTCTACCTCTGCCATCGCACCGCCAAAGATATGGGCGTTCACGATCACGGCAGCATTGTCTGGGATGAGTTTATCGGCATGTGGATCACCCTGATGGCGATCCCGATCAACAGCTGGCAGTGGGTGCTGGGCGGCTTTGTGCTGTTCCGCATTCTGGATATGTGGAAACCCTGGCCGATACGCTGGTTCGATCGCAACGTGCATGGCGGCATGGGCATCATGGTTGACGATATTATTGCTGGCGTGATTGCCGCCGCGATGCTGTACGGCATCGGTATCTGGCTGGCCGGCTAAAACGGTGGTCGCATCCCGCATGGGATGCCGTTATCGCCGCGCACCTTAACTCCGCGAACTCTGCGGTCAGGTGCGGGCGTCAGCGTTTATTCGAATCCGACCGCCTGATGCGGTTGATAGACCTCTTCCAGCGTAGCAATCTCAGCCTCACTCAGCGTCACATCCACCGCCTTAACCAAATCATCGAACTGCTCAGCCCGCGAGGCACCGATAATCGGGGCCGTCACGGCGGGTTTACTCAGCAGCCACGCCAGTGCGACCTGCGCCCGGGTGACGCCTTTATCCTCAGCCACCTGCGCCAGCCGCTGCGCAATCGCCGCATCGTTCTCTTCGGTATTGGCATACAGCGAGGCCATCACCTTATCCGAGGTCGATCGCGCCGTGGTTTCGCCCCACGGACGGGTCAGCTTGCCGCGTGCCAGCGGGCTCCACGGCAGCACCGCGATCTGTTCCTGCAGGCAGAGCGGGTGCATTTCGCGCTCCTCTTCACGCTGAATCAGGTTGTACTGATCCTGCATGCTGACGAAGCGATGCCAGCCCTGCTGCTTCTGCAGGCTTAGTGCCTGGGCAAACTGGCTGGCATGCATTGATGAGGCGCCGATATAGCGCGCTTTACCGGCCTGCACCACATCGTGCAGCGCTTCCAGCGTCTCTTCCAGCGGCGTGTCGTAATCCCAGCGGTGGATCTGCAGCAGGTCGACATATTCCATGCCAAGGCGTTGCAGGCTGTCATCAATCGATTGCAGGATATTATGGCGTGACAGGCCCTGCGACAGATTAGTCAGCGGGAAGTAGACTTTGGTGGCGACCACGACCTCATCGCGGCGGGCAAAATCTTTCAGCGCCCGGCCGAGGATCTCTTCACTGCTGCCATCGGAGTAACTGTTGGCGGTGTCAAAAAAGTTGATGCCGGCATTCAGCGCCTGCTGAATCAGCGGGCGACTGCTGGCTTCCGGCAGCGTCCAGGCGTGATTCCCGCGCGTCGGCTCACCATAGGTCATACAGCCGAGACAGAGACGTGAAACCTGCAGATCGGTATTACCCAGTTGAATGGTTTTCATAATGACTCCCGCGGCATAGCGCATGATTTTTAGCAGTGAATAAGCATAGCAGGGGCTGCGCTCCCCAAAGGGAAGCGCAGGGAAGGGAGGTTACTGTGCCAGCCAGGCGGCGATCTGTTGCTGAATGCCTTCGGCGTCCAGCAAATAGTCATGACGGATTTCGTCCTGCGTACCCTGCGGGATAAACTCGTCGGGCAGACCGATGTTCAGCACCGGAATGCGCAGACGTTTTGCCATCACCAGTTCGTTGACGCCGCTACCCGCGCCGCCTTTGATCGCGCCTTCTTCCAGCGTGATTAACGCCTCGTGACGGGTCGAAAGCTCAGCAATCAGCGCCTCATCCAGCGGCTTAACGAAGCGCATATCCACCAGCGTGGCATTGAGCGCTTCCGCCGCCGCAGCGGCCTCGGGTAACAGAGTACCGAAGTTAAGGATCGCCAGTTTTTCGCCCTGGCGCTTCACCACGCCTTTACCCAGCGGCAGACTTTGCAGCGGTGCCAGCGGCGTGCCGATGCCGGTGCCGCGCGGATAACGTACAGCACTCGGGCCATCCTGATAGTGGTAGCCGGTGTAGAGCATCTGCCGGCATTCGTTCTCATCACTTGGCGTCATGATCACCATATCCGGCACGCAGCGCAGATACGCCAGATCAAACGCGCCTGATGGGTCTGGCCATCCGCGCCAACAATGCCGCCGCGATCGATAGCAAACAGGACCGGCAGTTTCTGGATAGCCACGTCATGGATCAGCTGATCGTAGGCGCGCTGCAGGAAGGTGGAGTAGATGGCGACGATCGGCTTGTAGCCGCCAATTGCCATCCCGGCCGCGAAGGTCACCGCATGCTGCTCGGCGATCGCCACATCAAAATACTGGTTGGGATATTCGCGAGAGAAGCCGACCATGCCGGAGCCTTCCCGCATCGCTGGGGTAATCGCCATCAGTTTCGGATCGTCGGCTGCCATCTCGCACAGCCAGTTGCCGAAGATTTTTGAGTAGCTCGGCAGGCCTTCTGCGCTTTTAGGCAGTTCACCGCTGGCGGGATCGAATTTTGGCACCGCATGCCAGGCGATCGGATCTTCTTCCGCCGGGGCGTAGCCTTTGCCTTTTTTGGTCATGATGTGCAGGAACTGCGGCCCTTTCAGGCTACGCATGTTGCTCAGGGTATTGACCAGCGTCAGCACGTCATGGCCGTCGACCGGACCAATATAGTTGAAACCCAGCTCCTCAAACAGCGTACCCGGCACCACCATGCCTTTCAGATGCTCTTCGGTGCGGCGCACCAGCTCTTTAATCGGCGGCAGGCCAGTCAGCACCCGCTTACCGCCTTCGCGCAGGCGCGCATAGGTTTTGCCCGACAGGATCTGCGCCAGCCGGTTGTTTAACGCGCCGACGTTCTCTGAAATCGACATCTCGTTATCATTCAGGATCACCAGCATGTCAGGTTTGATATCGCCCGCGTGGTTCATCGCTTCAAACGCCATACCGGCGGTGATCGCGCCATCGCCGATAATACAGGCGGTGCGACGACCGAGGCCTTCACGCTCTGCCGCCGCCGCCATGCCGAGACCGGCGCTGATCGAGGTCGATGAGTGGCCAACGCTCAGTACGTCATATTCGCTTTCGCCGCGCCACGGAAACGGGTGCACGCCATTTTTCTGGCGAATGGTGCCGATGCGATCGCGACGACCGGTCAGAATTTTATGCGGATAAGCCTGATGGCCGACATCCCACACCAGATGATCGAACGGGGTGTTATAGACATAATGAAGCGCAACCGTCAGTTCGACCACGCCCAAACCCGATGCAAAGTGGCCACTTGAGCGACTCACACTGTCTAACAGGTACTGACGCAGTTCATCACAGAGCGCCGGCAGCTTCTCTTTCGGCAGGGCGCGCAGCTCCTGAACCGTATTTGCCAGCGCCAGTGTCGGGTATTTCGCAATATCAAAACTCATCAGAGACTCATTATGGAAGTTATTTGTCGCGTTCAATTATGAAGCTCGCCAGCGCCTGCAATGCTGTGGTGTTATAAGATTGCGCTGCGAGAATTTCTAATGCATCAAGGGCTTCCTGATACAAATCCCGCGCTTTGGCACGGGCCTGTTCTAATCCTAACAGTGAAGGATAGGTGCTTTTACCGAGATGCTGGTCGGCACCCTGACGTTTTCCGATAACCGCGGTATCGCCCACCACATCCAGAATATCGTCCTGCACCTGAAAGGCGAGCCCGATAGCATCAGCATAGCGGTCAAGTGCCGGTAATGCTGCACGACCTGCTTCGCCCGCCGCCAGCGCACCCAGCCGCACCGCAGCCCGAATCAGTGCGCCGGTTTTATGGCGATGAATCTGCTCCAGCTGCACCAGATCGACCGACTGACCTTCTGCCGCCAGATCCAGCGCCTGGCCGCCACACATGCCTGCCACGCCGCTGGCCCGCGCCAGTTCTGACAGCATCATCAGCCGATACTCCGCGTTGACGCCGGGCATCGGCTCATCCGTCAGAATCGAGAAGGCCAGCGTCTGTAATGCATCGCCAGCCAGTATCGCGGTATCTTCGCCATATTTAATGTGGCAGGTCGGCTGCCCGCGACGCAGTGCGTCGTCGTCCATTGCAGGGAGATCGTCATGAATCAGGGAGTACGCGTGGATGCATTCAACCGCCGCAGCGGGCGCATCCAGACTCGCCGGGTCGGCATGGAGCATTTCGCCGGTGGCATAAACCAGAAAAGGGCGCAGACGTTTACCGCCTAATAATGCCCCATAATGCATGGCATTAACCAGAGGAGAACTCTGAAAAGGGAGTGGCTCTATAAAGCGCGTCAACGCGGCATTCACCTGCTGGTGATACCCGTTGAGCATCTGGGCAAAATCCATTAGTCGTTTTCCGGGGTAAAAGAGGTGAGGTCGGCATCTTTATCATCGCTCAGCAAAATGCGCACACGCTGTTCAGCCTGTTGCAACGTTTGCTGACCGGTACGCGCCAGCTGCACGCCCCGTTCAAACTCATTCAACGCCTCTTCCAACGGCAGTTCACCACTTTCCAGACGGCTGACTATCTGTTCCAGCTGCTGCAATGACGTTTCAAAGCTGGCTGGCTGTTCGGCTTTTTTCGGCATATTTCGGGTCGACTCACGGTTGGGACATTATCCTGCAATCGGTCATGGTAGCTGAGACCAAATGATTAGCAAAATAATCAATGCGGCGGCTGTTGAAGAAGCAGTCACCTGACAAAGGTGATATACTCCTGCGCCTCGGATGCGGTTGCGCCATGCAGCCCGCAATTTTGTGATTTTACCAGCTAAGTGCTGCCTGTTTTAGCACTTATTTGCCCAACGAAGCTGTGTCGCCATGAAGTTTATCATCAAGTTATTTCCTGAAATCACCATCAAGAGTCCGTCGGTGCGTTTGCGCTTTATTAAGATTCTTGCCAGCAATATCCGCAATGTCCTGAAGACGGTCAGTGATGAGATCGCGGTAGTGCGTTACTGGGATCACATTGAAGTGCGTTCGAAAAATCCGGCGCTCGGGGAAATTATTCCTGATGAGCTGACGCGCATTCCAGGGATCCATCACGTTCTGGCGGTTGAAGATCTTGAGTACACCGATATTCATCACATCTTTGAACAGACCTTAGCCCAGTATCGCGACAGCCTGGAAGGAAAAAGCTTCTGCGTCCGCGTTAAACGTCGTGGTAAGCATAGCTTCAGTTCGCAGGACGTGGAACGTTATGTCGGCGGCGGGCTGAACCAGCACATCGAGAGCGCCCGGGTACAGCTTAAAAATCCGGACGTGACGGTGAACCTTGAAGTGGAAGAGAACCGTCTGACGCTGGTGACAGCGCGTTACGAAGGGCTGGGCGGATTCCCGATCGGTACTCAGGAAGATGTGCTGTCGCTGATCTCCGGCGGCTTCGACTCCGGCGTCTCCAGCTACATGCTGCTGCGTCGCGGTAGTCGTGTGCACTATTGCTTCTTTAATCTGGGTGGCGCAGCGCATGAAATTGGCGTCCGTCAGGTCGCGCACTATCTGTGGAATCGCTTCGGCCGTTCGCACCGCGTTCGCTTCGTGGCGATTAACTTCGAGCCGGTAGTAGGTGAAATCCTCGAAAAAGTGGATGACGGCCAGATGGGCGTGGTGCTGAAACGCATGATGGTGCGTGCCGCGTCGATGATTGCTGAGCGCTACGGCGTACAGGCGCTGGTGACCGGTGAAGCGGTCGGCCAGGTTTCCAGCCAGACGCTGACTAACCTGCGCCTGATTGATAACGCCTCGGACACCCTGATTCTGCGTCCGCTGATCTCGCATGATAAAGAACACATCATCAAGATAGCGCGTGAAATCGGCACCGAAGATTTTGCCAGCACTATGCCGGAATATTGCGGCGTGATCTCAAAAAGCCCGACGGTGAAAGCGGTTAAGGCGAAGATTGAGGCAGAAGAGCAGAATTTCGACTTCGATATCCTCAATCGGGTAGTGGAAGAAGCGACCAACGTCGATATCCGGACCATCGCCGAACAGACCGAAGAAGAGGTGGTGGAAGTCGAAACCGTGGCCTCGCTGGGCGATAATGATATCGTGCTGGATATCCGGGCGATCGACGAGCAGGAAGAGAATCCATTAAAGCTCAACGCCACCGAAGTGAAATCGCTGCCGTTTTATAAACTCAGCAGCCAGTTTGGCGATCTCGACCAGAACCGTACCTGGTTGCTTTACTGCGATCGCGGCGTGATGAGTCGTCTGCAGGCTCTTTACCTGCACGAGCAGGGCTATAAGAACGTCAAAGTTTACCGTCCATAGTCGATCTACGCCGGTAACACGGCCAGTCGGGACCAGCACGGTCCTGACTGGCCGCCTTCAATCTTATCAGGCCTGATAATCGTAAATGCCCGGTGCCAGCACCAGCTGTGCGGCCACCTCGCGCGCTTTCTCTTTTCCCACCAGCAGATCGATCAGCTTCAGGGCAAAATCCATTGCCGTACCGGGACCCTGACTGGTCAGCAGTTTCACCCGCGGATCCCAGACCACCCGTCGTTCCATCCATTTCTCTTCAGGTATCGTCTGTTTCAATCCGGGAAAGCCCGTCATGTTGCCGACCGGGAACAGGTCGTGCGGCACCAGTACCGTACCGGCCGCGGCACAGATGGCCGCCACGATTTTGTCGTTGAGGTGATACTGGCGCACCGTTTCAACCAGCAGCGGACTGTCACGAAACGTCTCGGCACCTTTCAGTCCGCCGGGCAACACAATCGCGGCATAATCGTTGTCGGCTACTTCAACCAGCGGGGCATCGGCCAGCAAACGCACGCCGCGCGAGCAGCGGATTTCAAGGCTGCCATCACTCTCAACGCTGGCGGTAACCACCTTTAATCCACCCCGCACCAGCAGATCGATGATGGTGACGGCTTCGGTCTCTTCACTGCCATGTGCCAGGCAAACCAGTACCGATGCGTTCGCGGACATAATAGGACTCCTTACGTTTAACAATGTCGTACAGCCGGCTGTTTTCCGTCAGCACCAGGCCGTGAGTTCGGGCGCGGCGCAGCAGAAAGCCGCTGATATAATCAATTTCGGTCAGTCGCTGGGCGCGAACGTCCTGCAGCATCGAAGAGGTATTGGCCGCGGTGCTTTCAATTACATCGAAAATAATATCCTGCAGGCTTTCGCTGGCGACGTTCTGACCTTCACGCTCCATCACCCAACTGATCTCATCGCACAGCCGCGCGATCTGATCGGCATAGGCGCGTAAGGCACCGTTCTGGCAATCATATTCCACCGTCATCGGGTTGATGACGCAGTTAACCGCCAGCTTACGCCAGCAGGCGGCGCGGATATTGTCGTGCCAGGCGACGTCGGGCAGGGCATGATGCAGGATGTCGGCGATATCGCTGTAAGCGGCGCTTTTACGGTTGCCCGGCCCGATGTGGGTGATACCGCTGGCGATGTGTTTTATTACCGTTCCGTCGCGCATTGCCGCATGGGTAGTAACACCGCGCAGCAGCGGCTGGGTCAGCCCTTTTAGCTCCTCCAGCGTACCCATACCGTTATGCAGCAGCAGCACCGGGCAGTTTTCCGCCAGCACGCTTTCCAGGTTTTTAACCGCCGGCGAGACCTGCGGCGCTTTCAGTGTCACCAGCAGTAACTGGCTCTCAGCCAGAAACAGCGGATCGTTAGCTATAAAGGTGCGGTTTGAAATGTTGCCTTGCGGATCGACGACATTGGCTGAGCAATAGGGCTGTGGTACCCGCAACCACCCCTGAACCTCGTGTCCCTGGCGAGCCAGCGCTGTGAGCCACACCTGACCCAGAGCACCGCAACCTAACACGGTAATTTTCATACTGCCTCCCGCTGGCGGGCTATCTATTTATTCTTCACTGTCACAGAACAAGTATAGCGTTGTGTGCAGCCTGATTTTATTTAGCACCGTAAGACGCGTATTATGCATGTCACTTTAGCGTCAGGAGAAGAAGAGATGCCATCTTTCGATATCGTTTCAGAAGTCGATCTGCAGGAAATTCGCAATGCGGTGGAAAATGCCAACCGTGAAGTGTCTACCCGCTTTGATTTCCGCAACGTGAGCGCCGAATTTGAGCTCAACGAAAAGAATGAAACCATCAAAATCACCAGCGAGTCCGATTTTCAGGTCAAACAGCTGGTCGATATTTTGCGTGAGAAACTGCTGAAGCGCGGAATTGAAGGCGGTGCCTTAGAGGTGCCGGAAGAGATTGAGCACAGCGGTAAAAGCTGGGCAGTCGATGCCAAACTGAAAAAAGGCATTGAAAGCGACGTGGCGAAAAAGCTGGTGAAGCTGATCAAAGACAGCAAGCTGAAAGTACAGACCCAGATTCAGGGTGAAGCGTTACGCGTTACCGGCAAAGCGCGTGATGACTTGCAGGGTGCTATGGCGATTGTGCGCGGCAGCAACCTTGGACAGCCGTTCCAGTTTAAAAACTTCCGCGACTAAGCGGGACAGGCTGCGTTTCCTCAGCCTGAAGGTAGTGAAAAAAACCGGCTAAGGCCGGGTTTTTTGTTATCTGGCAGGAGCAGCCCTGCATCGATCTGAATTTGTTAGCCGTCTGAATAGCGGAGTCAGAGACATCGGTGGGATCGCACGCTGGCTTGCATCTCTTTGAACAAGTCAAACGTCTGGAGCGGGTTGGGAGCTGTAGGGCGTCTGTGCGATCGCGCTTGCTCAGGGAACCTGTGCCTTTCGCAAAGACGCAATAGCGCCATCCATGACGGCTCAGCGCGCGCGATTACGCACCTTATCCCTGAGGTGCGCCCGTAGCCGGGCCAACGCGTTGCGTTGTTCAAAAACGCTCCCGGCGTTTTTGTCCCTGGCCCGCGATGCTTTGCTACAGGCACAGGCATCCATCGCCCTGGATTTATGAGTCGTCTGTAAGAAGGCTTGTGCCGGGTTTAAGATTAAGCACCAAATCAAATTCGGGGGATTCAGCAGCAACGTAAAAGCTAAAGGGGCGCAGAGAACACGGGCAGAAGAGGAAAGCGTCCCGCGCCAGGGACGGCGCGGGACGAGCGTGCCATAGATGGCGGCTTTTGCGACTTTCCGATCTGACCGTGTTCCCTGAGTCAGTTCGATCCTGAAGCGAAACGGGCTAATCGGTCAGATTTAACCGGCAGAACCCATTTTAAACTAGCAACTGCCTAACAGAGCTTCCAGCTCAGGGCGGCTGGTAACTTTGCTGTCAATTTTGATGTAGGCGCTTTTCTCTTCCGGCACGATAAACACAGAGTTAACGCCCGGCTGCGCTTTCAGACGCTGTTCCAGGTTGGGCGCTGCCAGTGCCGCATCGCTCAGCACCAGCCGCAGGCTGCTAACATACGGCGGCTCCTGCATCGTCATACTGACAAACAGCCAGGCGGCGGCGACTATAGCACCGACCAGGAATACTGTTTGCGCATCGAAGTGACCAAAGACCCAGCCACCCATGCTGCCGCCCACCGCCACGCCGAGGAACTGGCTGGTGGAGTAGAGGCCCATCGCCGTGCCTTTATAACCGGCAGGGGACTCTTTACTCACCAGCGACGGCAGAATCGCTTCCATCAGATTGAAGGCGAAGAAGAACAGCTGCACGCCGACGACCAGCGTCCAGAAGTGGCCCGCCGCGCCCCACAGCACAATTTCTGCCACCACGATCATCCCGACGCAGCCGACAAATACCCGCTTCATACGACGCTTCACTTCGGCGTAGATGATAAACGGCACCACGCCAGCAAACGCGATCAGCATCGTGGCGAGATAGACTTTCCAGTGCTCAGGTGCCGGGAAGCCCGCCTGTTCAAACTGGCCGGGCAGGGCGACAAAGCTCGACATCAACAGGACGTGCAGGCAGAAAATACCGATATTCAGCTTAACCAGTCGGGAGTTGGCCAGCACTTTACGGAAGCTGCCTTTCACCATCCCGGATTCGCGGTTCAGCACGTGGTGTGAGGCGGACGGCACCACCAGCAGGGTAATCACGATGCCGAGCGACGCCAGGATCGCAATCATCCAGAACAGCGCATGCAGACCCAGCGCGTGGGTGACGATGGGACCGACCACCATTGCAATCGCAAAGGTAATGCCGAAACTGATGCCGATAAAGGCCATCGCTTTGGTGCGGTTCTGTTCGCGCGTCAGATCCGACAGCAGCGCCATCACGGCGGCGGCAATGGCACCGGACCCCTGTAAGGCGCGGCCCAGAATAATTCCCCAGATCGATTCGGTGCAGGCCGCGATCACGCTGCCCAGCACAAACAGCAGCAGTCCGCCGACGATCAGCGGCTTACGACCAATACGATCGGAAAGCAGACCAAAAGGAATCTGAAATATGGCCTGAGCAAGGCCGTAAATACCAATGGCCAGGCCGATTAAGGTTTCACTCGCGTCCTGTAACGCCATGCCATACGTGGTCAATACCGGCAGGACCATGAACATTCCCAACATGCGCAGGGAAAAGACCGTACCGAGGCCCCATGTGGCGCGCAGCTCCACCGGAGTCATTTTATTATCGTTCATTCCAACCTCTGTTAATGTGCTGCGTTTATTCTAGGGGGCGGGGCAGGGCGGGTAAAATAATAGTTTTTAAGCAGTGGTAACAAAAAGAAAGGGCGCGAAAATCGCGCCCTTATCATGCTGTTGCGGTATCGGTTACCAGACGTAGGTCAGCAGGTCTTTCGAGGCCGGAGCCATCGAATCTACCGACATCATCACGCTGAGAGCGGTGATGGCGACGATGGAGAAGACGAACAGCTTACGTGCCCAGACCCGATCGTTAGCGGTCTTGTAGCCCGATAACGCCATGCCCAGCCACCAGACGCTGACGGCAGCAGCCACCACCAGATATTTGTAGCCGGCGTATCCGCCCAGCGTCAGCATCAGCGTGGCAATCATAAACGCCAGAATGTAGAGCGTAATATGATTCTTCGCTACCGAGATGCCTTTCACCACCGGCAGAACCGGGATGTTCGCTGCCTGGTAATCTTTAAAACGGAAGATGGCAATCGCGTACGAATGCGGCATCTGCCACAGGCTAAAGATCGCCAGCAGGATTAACGCGCCTGCATCAAACTCGTTGGAGACCGCACAATAACCGATCACCGGTGGCGCGGCGCCAGACAGACTACCGATCAGCGTTCCGTAGACTGAATTACGCTTCATATAGAGGCTGTAAATGCCGACGTACACCACGAAGCCCATCACCGCCAGCCACATGGCCAGCGGGTTAGCGCCGAAATAGAGCAACGCAAAGCCAGCAATACCCAATACAGTGGCATAAACCAGGCTTACTTTCGCGGAGATGAGGCCTTTTACCAGCACCCGATTCCTGGTTCTCTCCATTTTGATGTCGATGTCGCGGTCAATCACGTTGTTGAAGACACAACCTGATGCGACTACCAATGACACGCCAACCAGTGCGGTGAGAAACAGGGCGTAATCAATGCTGCCTTTAGAGGCCAGCA
>MIEI01000050.1 GCA_002095305.1 Pantoea brenneri | reverse complement strand
ATACTGACTGATTCAAATCCAAAAGACACTGCAGGGTTCCTGTTCATGTGGACATTACCTGCATTCTTCTTACTCCTTACGGCATATGTGTCGTACACACACAAAAGAGCAAACGCCTCAACTATCGACCTGCTGAACGTCAATGACAACAGATTGTGGAGCCATGAATTTCAGGACATCAAAATGACCATTGATACGAATCGTGAGCTTTTGACGCTTGAAGCTGGTAAGCGCAAGAAAGCTTACAAGTTTAGTGACGTCAAAGGCTGGCGATATCACTTAGCCGTTGGAGGTGAAATCGTAGCTTTTCGATTTAGTCGGTATGGCAGGAGCTAAAGGTCAAAACAACCTTACCCGCCTTAAAAATTTCGAAAACTCAGGGTTCTTTATCCAAGTGAAAGATATTGAATGCCCGGAATGGCAGATCAAATTTCACCCCCGTAAAGGCCGGTTTCACCATAAACGCGGGATCCGTGATACGGAAATGCAATTAAAGCAGTGGCGTGAAATTTTTGATCAGACACTCAACAAAACCACAGCAACACAATAATTATCAATATCAAATAAGGGATTAAGAAATGAATAAAATTTCAACAATTGTAGTTCTGTCTTTGTCAGTTTTGCTCACTGGTTGCGACAGCAAACCCTCTTCTTCCGAAATCCAGAAAGCTATGCAGGACAACATTGACCATACAAACCAGCAAGCCAAGCAACGTTTCGGTGAGAACAGCAAAGACATGCTCACGACTCTGAACAAAGCTGAGAAGGTTTCCTGTAAGGAATCAGAGGCCAAAGGTACATACATCTGCAAAGTAAATACCGATATAACACTACCCTTCATGGGCGAAAAGCAAACCGTAGCTGAATTCAAATTTACGAAGAGTGATGGAAACTGGAAAGTATCACCTTAATTGAATCCAATAATTAACAAGCTCATTTTTCAACGAAATTTCAATGCACATATTTTATGCGCAAGTGTTAGCACCAGGGAACCATTCAAAAAAAAACCAGAAGCCTTTCAAAGGTCTGTTCGGTTTGTATAGGGCTTAGGTAATGATTTACAATCATACTATCGTAAGACAAATGAATGACGCTTATTATGAACAAAATGCAAATCGAAGAAATGCTTGTAAAAGAGGGGTTTATACCAAAAGAAGTCTCTGTGATACGTCAGCATGCTGAGAAAGACGGTTATCCTTATCCCTGGCTCCTTTCACAGTTAAAGAAAAGATTCATAGTTGCAATGATATTAATAGCAATCCTTCTCGCAGGACTCATTTATACCATTCGCAGTGGTACACAAGAAAACATTGTATCTTATTCGATAACTCTGTTAGCAGGCTTCACAATTCTGTATGCTTTTATTCCTTTGAAGCCTGCATACAAAGCATTTAAACTTTTGAGAAAACACTCTCATGTTTTATAAAATCGCTAATGAATATTTTCATTTATTTAATCGAAGAATCGCACTACCTCTTCCCCCTACAGCAATACATTCACCACTAAAGACATCTATATAATATTTAATTGGATTAGGCATGTTTTCCATCATCCATGGAAGATCTTCAGAAAACTTCAAATCTGAGGTTGAAATAACCCAAACAGATTTACCATCAAAAGACGATCTAACAGCCTCATGAAAACGTTCGTCCCAACCATGACCTGTTACCCTTGCATATTCTTTGGCAATTTCAACAGCTTTATTTTCCGATATCATTGCTGAACTCCATACCAAACATTATACATCAACCCTCCAACCACTACTGGCCCCAAAAGAATACCTGCGGTTTCATGCCGCAATAATGTATATGTAATTTCGTAAGTATTTCCAAGAGGGAATTTGAAGCCTTCAATGATATATCCTCTACTCATCCCTCTGGCTCTTAATAAGCCAATAGTTTCAGCAAGTGACTCTTCCAGATATCGTAATATATATGATTTATTATATGCGCTTTGTCTCATGAAAACCCTAAGTTCTCTTAATAAATAGAACTTAGGCGCAATTGCCATGTGTACCTGTTCATGATAAAGAGTTGAAAGCATCTGCAAATATGCGTCTTCTTTCGACATTGCACCGGGATAGTAGTTGCGTCCTACTTCTACGTCCCCCCAGGGTTTTGTGCGTCCCTGAACGACGTCACTATGCTTTGTGATTTTTATCTTAGGAGTATAACGCCAGCCTCCATTGCGAGGCAGGTTCATTTTCCTTCCAATATCGCTGCTGTACCTAGGCATTTTTACTCCCCTGAAAGGAGTTTTAAATGTATCACCAGGCTTCTTCTTTAAAAGAAGTGCGAGGACAGTATTAACGCCTATCAGAGTGATCGCGTCTGCTAAATCCTTAGCAGCAACGTCAAGATCTCCTTCGCTACGAGCTACGTTAGTCTTCGTTGCAAAATCAAACAACTTCTTAGCCGCTTCAAGCGCTACGCCTCCTACTGCTACCCAACCTACAATGAGAAGCACTAAATCAGCGATTTCACCAATCCCAAAAAAGTGCGCACCAGCCCAAACCATGATTACCCCCGCCATAGTTGCTAATGCTGAGGGGGTGACCATAGCAAGAAGCTGTTGACCTACGTCAGATGGTAAGAGCACTGCCGCTTTCGAGATGACTAGTTGTAGCCTTGACTGTATATCGCTAGGGATAACTTCCATTCTCTATCCTCAGTTATATGTTAAGCTGCCTGCAGAATAACTCTTGAATACTGCATTATCCAGTAGTTTTGTTTATCATGTTTGTTTGATCTGATTCAAGAAGAGATATCCACTTATCATTTAGTTTTTTAAACATTTATTAAAAGCTGACAGCATTAAAACAATGATTTAAATTAAAAACCCAACCCAACCCAACCCTCAATAATAAAAATATTAAAATTAGAGGGAAATGTAATGATAATTGATATTAAATATAAGAAGGCAAACAAAAGGCAGTCATAATAATTCTATACCATTCATTTTAGCAGTAGCCATTAAAGAATATCAGAATTTATTTGATTATAATATTCAGATACCGGAACAGAAAACATAGTGCGTTGCTGTCCGCTGAACTGACCTCAAGCCGGCACCGCACAGAACCTGTTCCGCAAAATGCGCTATGACCGCCGCCCTTGCTGAACGGCCCCGGTATGATCATGTTGATTTTGGTTAGGGTGGTGATCACCTGAACCTGTACAGCGCCACTTTTGTCACAGTTGCCGCTGTGGGCAGGATGCGGCACGACTACCTGGCTGATCAGCAATAAAGCAGAAGCGGCGTGGCGCAGGACAGTGTTCTGCTCTGCAGCATTCAGGCGCGGCAAAAACGTCACTCAAAGCGAAATAGCCGCGTTTTTGTCATCAAACGGTCACGTAACTCGCGCTCTGAGGATTCCGATCTATACTGAAAAGCGTGTGGGTAACGATAGGAGAGTTCATGACAGTAATCGAAAAAGACGATCCAACCGAAGCACCAGAGTCCGGCGATAAGCAACAAACACCGCCAGACAAGAAGTAACCCACTAAGGCCGCGCCAGACGCGGCCTTTTCTATAGCGGTTGCCGCTAAGCTCTGTCAGATGTCGCCCGATCGCCCGGCTCATCCCGCATAACCTCCCGTTCAGCCAGACAACATCCCGCATAACCTCCCGTTCAGCCAGACAACATCCTGCACGCTTTCAGGCAGTTACCTGTTGCAGCGAAATCCAGTCTGCCTCACAAAATAAGCACAACGCGACGCCAATTCATCAAACTGAAACAAAAATGTCACAGAAATTGCCTACTCTGGACTCCCCTGAAATTGATGGATAATTTTTATGGCGATCAAAGCGAAAAGCCTGAAGGATGCAGAAGCATTATTGCATTCAGGCATTAGCAAAGTGGAACTGGCGTACGACATTGGCAGCGACGATTTCTTTCGTCTGGCGAGCCACTGGTGCGACCGCGGCGCTCGCATCAGCAAAGGTCACCACCATTTTGTCGTTTCACTGAAAAGTTTTGCCATTCCCCCGAACGACTGATCCCTGCGGTCGGCTTGCCCCGGCTTCCTACGCCTGATTTAATGCCCTTTTGGCTTTGATTACGGCACCGCATGCGCTATCCCGACGTTCCGCTGCCGCCTCCTGCAGGCGGCTTTATCCTTTCTCAGCATCTGAGCGACAGCGATCCCTGGCTGGCGGTGAGCCGCTTTGATCCGCAACACTACAGTGATGCGCTTGCTGTTGCATGGGAACTACCGCTGCCCGATCGCCTGCAGCGGGCGGTAAATAAGCGCCGTGCCGAATATCTCGCCAGTCGGCTGCTGGCCCGCTGTGTGATGGCGCGTCTCGGTATTGATGATTTTATTCTGACCAACGCCGCCGATCGTTCGCCCTGCTGGCCCGCCGGCGTGCAGGCTTCGCTGTCGCACAGCGCAGGCGTAGTGGTGCTGGCAGCAACCCGTCAGCCCGGTGGTGTCGGCGTGGATGTCGAACAGTTGATGTCAGACGCAACGGCCAATGAAACCGCTGACCTGCTGATGAATCCTCAGGAGCAGCAACTGCTGCGGGCGCTGCCCATCAGCTTCAATGCTGCCGCCACCCTGCTGTTTTCTCTGAAAGAATCACTTTATAAGGCGCTGTGGCCCCAGTTGCATCAGCCGATGGATTTTCAGCAGGCGGCGCTGGAAACGGTCGATCTCCGGCGTCAGTGCGCCACTTTACAGCTCACTCATCATTTCAGCGATCGCTTCACAACAGGGACCCGCTTGCAGGCGCAGTTTTTGTGGCAGGACGATCAGGTGATTACCCTGCTGATGCAGCAGGCATAAAAAAACCGGCTAAGCAATGCGGCTTAGCGGGGTAAACACATGACGACAGAAGAAGTTTCAGGATGGCAGAGAGCCTGCTCTCTGCTGAATTCCAGCATAACGTGGTAGCCGCGCAGGCCGCCAATATGCCTTTTTGCTAAGCTTTGCCAGCCTGCATCAAAGCCCGGTATCGGTGCGTTCTACCGAGTCCAGCGTGGCCAGATCGCGTTCGCTGCCGGTCAGTTCACTCAGTTGCCCTTCTCGCATCTCCAGCAGTCGATCGGCGTGAATAAAGTAGTGATCATCGTGGCTGATGGCGAATACCGTTTTGCCGGCCGCCTGCAACCACGGCAGCAGTTCACGATAGAAGATACGACGGAAATGCGGGTCCTGATCGGCGGCCCATTCATCCAGCAGCAGCACATCCCGCTCTTCAGCCACCGCCAGCAGCAGTGCCAGCCGTTTGCTCTGCCCTTTGGAGAGCTGCAGATTCAGCACTTTATTACCTTCGATCTTCAGTTTGTCCTGCATCTTCAGCCGTTCCAGCCACTGCTGCACTAACGCCGGGTTCGCCGGAATGCCTTCGTGGCTAATCAGCCGATCAAACAGATGCACATCAGTGAATACCGCCGAGAAGTGTTTACGCCAGTGATCGAGCCCGTCAGCGTCAATCGGTTGACCATCCAGCAGCAGACTGCCGGACTGCGGCTGATACAAGCCGGTCAGCAGCATCGCCAGGGTAGATTTACCGCTGCCATTGCCGCCAATCAGAAACACCAGTTCACCGCGGCGCAGGGTCAGGTTGATCGGGCCGACCTTAAAGCCATTTTCACCGTAGTGAAAACAGACATCCCGCAGCTCCAGCGTCTGCCAGTCAGCTTTGGACGGAGAAGCGTGGAATTCGGGCTGATAAGGTGCCAGATCAAAGGCATTGAGTTTGCGGAATGCCACCTGCGCGCTGAGCAAGGTGGGCAAAGCGCCGACTGCCGACAGCAGCGGCGTGCGCAGAAACAGCAGCGTCAGGGAAAAAGTCGCAGCCACCGCCGTGTTGGCCCAGCCGAGGCTGTTGGCCATAAAAAAGACCATGCCGATGGCGCCCAGCGTCATGATATTCGACCAGTTCACCGCACTGAGATGATAGGTATCGGCCCGCACAATATGGTGTCGCCAGGCGGTGGCATCTTCCTGATAGACGCTTTCATAGATCTGCCGGGCGCGCTCACGGTTAAGCTGCAACTCTTTGCGTCCGTCAATCACCGTCTGGTAGTCACGATAGAGGTGATCTTCGATTTCACGCAGCTTCGCCATGTGCTGATAAACGCGCGACACCAGCATCCAGCCACCCACCAGCGTCACGGCCAGCCAGCCGCTGGTCACCAGCAGCATTTTGGGTGACAGCCAGGCCAGATAGATCGCTGAACCCAGAGTGATGATGACGCCTGAATCAGCTCCGGCAGACGCACAAAAGCCAGGGTAATGGCACGCACATCGCTGGTCAGACCCGCCAGCAGTTGCGCGCTGCCGAGTTGCTCAATCCGCTCCACCCGGGTATCAAGAATGCGTTTGATAAATTCACCGCGCATCCGCCAGACAAACTGATGGCCCAGCATCGTCAGCGCCAGCTGGGAGGCCAGCGTAACCGCCATCAGTACCACCAGCTGCAACAGAAACTGCGGCAGTACCGCATAGGAAGTATTGATCGCGACGATCATTTCGCGGTTGATAAAGGCGATCATGCCAATACCCAACACTGCGCTCAGCAGCGTCAGCGCAATAACCCCGATAAAAGGCCAGCGAAACTGGCGAAAAACAACGCTTAACAACGTCATGCAGGCAATCCAGCAGTCAAAAAACAGCCTGCAGTGTAATGTGATGCAAAATGATAGCAATAGTTATTCGCACTGCGCCGCGCACCGCATGGCGAATTAAAAGGCGCGGCGGAAAGTCAGGTTATAGCGCCACGCGCCGACCAGCGGGTGCACGCCCGGCTTGAGCGGCAGGATGCCGTGATAACGCAGGCGTGACGGCCCGCCCCACACCACAATATCGCCATGCTCCAGCAGCACCCGCTGGGTGGTGTCGCCACGTTCAAAACCGCCAAACTGGAATACCGCCGGTAACCCCAGCGAGACCGAGACGATAGGCTGACGCAGATCTTTCTCATCTTTGTCCTGATGCAGGGTCAGCTTCGCGCCAGGTTCATAGCGATTGAGCAGGCAGGCATCAGGGTTAAAGTCGGGAAAGCCCGCTTCACGCGCTGCGGCCTGCGCCAGACTGCGAAACAGCGGCGGCATCGGTGGCCACTTGCGCCCGTTGAGGTTGTCCTGCTGCTGATACTGATAACCGCGTGAATCCACTGACCAGCCGAAGTCGCCGCAGTTGGTCATCGCCACTGACATGCGGTGACCGCCCGGCGTAATGCGATGCGCAAACGGATTCTGGTCGGCGATGGCCAGAATCTGCTGATACAACGCTTCAGCCTCATCGCGCGCCCGGCGGCGCAGGATCACCGCGCCGTCAGCCAGCGGTTCCTGCCACGGTTGCTCTTCGCTAAACAGATCTAACATCAGGGTGCTCCTGTCGACTCGAGTTTAATCAAAAAGGCGGCAAACTGCGGTGACATCCAGCTCACAAAACCATCGCCTTCTTTACTGATCAGATAGACCGCCAGCTGCTGCTGGATTGCCAGCGCTTTGGCTTTTTCACTGCCCAGAACCATCAGGCCAGTATCCCAGCCGTCGGCCTCCAGCGCGGTGGTCGCGATCACGGTAGCCGAAACCAGTTTATGCTCAATCGGTCGGCCGGTAAGCGGGTCGATCACGTGAGAAACGCGCTTGCCGTCCAGTTCATAATAGTTGCGATAGCTGCCCGAGGTGCTGATGCCGTGTCCCTGTAGATCGACCCGCGCCTGCACCGCATTCTCACGGTCGGTCGGCTTCTGAATGGCGACCCGCCACGGCTGGTGCTGGGCGTTAAGCCCGCGGCTCAACACTGCCCCGCCAACCGACACCAGGTAATTATTAATCCCCAGCTGCTCCATCAGGCGCGCCAGATGATCGGTGGCAAAGCCCTCGCCTACCGTTGAGAGATCAACATACAAGCCAGGCAGATCCTTTTGCAGCCACTGGCCGCCCGCGCCCTGCACCACCCGCAGATGCTGCAGACCGGTCTGCGCTTTGGCCGCCGCAATTTCCGCCTCATCCGGCGTATGGCTCGGCTGTTTTGTCGGGCCAAAGCCCCACAGATTGACCAGCGGTCCGACGGTGATATCCATCGCCCCTCCGGTTTTAGCACCAATGCGCAAGGCGAGCGTGACGATGTCCGCCATATTCTCGCTGACCGGCTGCGGCGTCAGCGCACGGCTCTGATTAAAGCGCGACAGCACCGAATCGGGCTTCCAGGTAGAGAGTTCGGCGTCGTCACTGTCGAGCTGCTGCTGAATGCGCTGCTGCAGTGCAGCTTTGCGGCCACTGTCGACGTCGGCCAGGCTGACCCGCCAGACCGTGCCCATGGTTTTGCCTTCCAGCACCATTGATGACGTCGCCGCTGGCTTATCACAACCGGCTAACAACAGGATGGCAAACGGCAAAGACAGCAGATTAATCTGATATCTCATTAATCCTCACTTGTAAAAATTTATCTATTCCTGCTACAAAGCATAAATCGCTGGTAAAGAGCGTAAAAGAGGGTTGAATCCTTCAGTCAATGACGCCAGTATCAACCGGTCATCTACTATGCATCCGCCCGTAACCGGGCGATTTACGTTTAACGGTTTGGTTTAATTAAGGAGCAGCAGATGATCTACGTGATTCTTGCCATCGCCCTGGGTCTGTTCATTTACAGCAGCTACAAAGTCTGGCATCAGCGCCGCCATCGTCACATGGCGCTGTCACGGCCGCGCCATTAACCCGCAGCGCTGCACCTGAACGGGGCAATGACCCTCTCAGCGTGCGCGGCAAGTTTACCAGAAGCGGCGGCAGGGCCGTGGCTATCAGAGCGGTAAAGCTGGCATGAATTCTGCACTGTTGAAACAGTGTTTATCTCTGAGAGGTGCAGAATGAAAACGTCACAGAACCTGCAGGCAGCCTGGCATCAGTGGCTGAGCTTTTCAGCCTTTTCTCTGGCGGGCGTGGCATTTGAAGGTGCCCGATTTGGCAGTGTGGTCTCACCGGTCACGGCAGTTGCGAAAGCGAAAAAGTGGCGAACGGCAGATGAGATAAAGGAAAAGGATTAATGACTCAGGTGCGCAGCCAGCGCTGCGCACCTGCACAAATCAGAACTGGTAAACCAGACCCAGTGCCACCACGTCGTCGGTATTAATACCGGCCTGGTCGGTGAACTGGTTGTCATCCAGCAGGTTGATTTGGTAATCCACATAGGTGGACATGTTTTTGTTGAAGTAGTAAGTCGCGCCTACATCAATGTATTTCTTCAGGTTTTGTTTACCCCAGCCCTGCACATCGGTGCCGCGTGAGGTGACATACGCCAGTGATGGACGCAGGCCGAAGTCGAACTGATACTGTGCCACCAGCTCCCAGTTTTCCGCTTTATCCGCATAACCAAACACCGGCGAATCGCTGCTACCGAAGCGGGTTGCGTTGTAAGACTTGGTGTACATCGCTGCCAGATAGATGTTGTTGGCATCGTATTTCAGACCGCCGGTGTAGGCTTCTGCTTTGTCGCCACGACCGAGGATACCCGCCTGGTTGCCGTTCTGATCGTTGGTACGGTCAGACTGGAAAGCCGACGCACCGATACCAAAACCGGAACCGAGATCGTAAGTGGTGCTCAGACCCCAGCCGTCACCGTTCTGGCCCAGCACATCACGACCGTTTGGTGACTCATCACCATTGCCGTTTTTGCCCTGATACTGCACCGCAAAGTTCCAGCCATCGACCAGGCCGAAGAAGTTGCTGTTGCGGTAGGTCGCCATACCGTTGCCGCGCTGGAACATAAAGTTATCCGCGCCATAGGTATCACCACCGAACTCTGGCAGCACGTCGGTCCATGCGCCGATGTCATAAGCTACGCCGTAGTTACGACCGTAATCGAATGAACCTGCATCGCCAAACTTCACACCGGCAAAGCCGACGCGGGTATAGCTGTCAGCTGTACCTTCAGATTCTGCATTGTTCAGCGCCGCCTGATACTCCCACTGGCCGTAACCGGTCAGCTGATCGCTGACTTCGGTTTCGCCTTTAAAGCCAAAGCGGACGTAAGACTGATCGCCATCAGAACCATCGTTATCAGAGAAGTAGTGCAGACCATCGACTTTACCAAACAGGTCTAATTTGTTGCCGTCTTTATTGTAGATTTCAGCTGCGTTTGCTGATCCTGCTGCGACCAGCATCGCAGGGATCATCAGGGAGAGAACGCGACGTTTCATTTTATTACCCTCTGTAATGTGCCTTTATTATTTGCCACTGCGAACTGAATGATTAAAAATTCAGCCGGCAAGCCATTGTTGTTTTATAACGGGCAATAATCCATCACGAAAATGCTACTAAATTTCCAAAACTGTTTCATAGTTCGAAACAGTTATTTCTGAATGTAAGATTTGGGGAACTAATAACCAGCACATATCGATAAAAAATATGGCACAAAAAGCCAATCGAATTTCGCCTCGTTTGTTATCAACACGTTACATCGGAATGCTCTGAAGCACTGAATGATAAAACTTATGCGTCATCAGGTAATACAATAGATCCCGCTATCATCATTTATTTCATTATTACCTTCATTCACCCCGAATGAGATGTTTACCCTAATTTCCCGCCGGACATGTTTGTCCGGCATTTTTTTTGCCTGCGATCCGCCGTTGCGATTCGTTTTATGTAAACATGGTTTCCGGCGATTAATTAACTTTATTATTTTGCCGCACAGAAGGTTAATTTCCGCACTGCCTGCCGCTTATCTGGCGATATATCCGCCCACTTAATTTATCACCGTAACTAAGCACACTGCGATAATATCCGGACCGTGATTTTAGCGTTCGCGCATTGATTCTTTAACTTTATTCAGCGGTTTAAGCAGGTAATCCATCACCGATTTCTGACCCGTCTTAATTTCAACATTGGCCACCATACCGGGCACGATCGGGAATTTACGGCCGGCACGGTTCGTCAGTTCCGCTTTTTGGGTGCGAACATAGACCCGGTAGTAGTATTGATCCCGCTTAACCTCATCCTGCAGCGTATCCGGCGAGACGATTTCAACCTCACCCGGCAGATCGCCATAGATAGAGGAGTCGTAGGCGGTGATTTTGACGATTGCCGCCAGGCCGGGACGGATGTAAGCGATATCGCGCGGATTAATGCGGGTTTCAATCAGCAGCTGATCTTCCAGCGGCACAATCTCCATCAGCTTGCCGCCCGGCTCCAGTACCCCGCCCACCGTGGTCACCTGAATATCCTTAACGATGCCGCGCACCGGCGAATAGAGCGTGGCGCGCGTCAGCTGGTCCTCTTTCCCCGCCGCCACCTGCAGCTGCGCATCGAGTTCAGCATTGTTTTTCACCTGCTCTTCGTGGGCGCGCACCAGATAGTCATTGCGCGCCTCGTCAATTTTGCCGCGCAGGTCGCTGACCTGGCGACGCAAACGGATCACCTCGACCTGACCGGCCGCGCCTTTAGCGACCAGAGGCTCGGTCAGGCGCAGCTCATCCTGCACCAGCTTCAGCGACTGCTGCAGGTTGCTGATGGTTTCCGTCAGGTTGCGCCGCCGGGATTCATACAGCTGCCTTTCCCGCGTCACCAGCTGCGGCTCCTTCAGGGTTTCCGCGCTGAACTGCAGCGGCGTGCCTGACAGCTCCGCATCCAGCCGCTCCGAGGAGGCGCGCAGGGTGCGCACTTTCGCCTGCGCTTCACCGAAGTTGGACTGGAAGCGGGTTGGATCCAGCGTCGCCAGTATCTGCCCTTTCTCGACAATATCGCCTTCATGCACGTTGAGCTGTTTGACGATGCCGCCATCCAGGCTGTCAATAACCTGTGCGCGGCTGGAAGGGGTCACTTTGCCGGTGCCGACGGTTACCTCATCCAGAATGGCGAAGTGCGCCCAGATCAGGAATATCGCCAGCGCTGCCGTGCAAAGCCAGATAATGGCGGACGTACGGCGTTCATGTCGTGCCAGATCTTTATCAATCATCACCAGGCTCATGCAGCATCTCCTTTATTCGGCCCTGCCGCCGGTTGGGCGGCCGGAGTCGTGGCGCGGCGCAGGATCTCGTCACGCGGCCCATCGGCCACAATCCGGCCGTTATCCATCACCACAATGCGGTCGACCATCTTCAGCAGCGCCGGACGGTGCGTGACCAGTATCAGGGTGCGCCCGCTGATCCAGCCCTGAAGCTGACGGATCACATGCTCTTCCAGCTGCTCATCCATGGCGGCGGTCGGCTCATCCAGCAACACCACCTGCGGCTGACGCAGGATCATCCGGCTCAGCATCACCATCTGACGTTGCCCGCCGGACAGGCCGCGCCCGCCTTCATTAATAATACGATCCAGACTGGCCGCATCCTGCTGTACCAGCGATAGCGCGCCGCTGATGCGCAGCGCCTGTAACATCTCCTGTTCGCTGGCGTGCGGATTGCCCAGCATCAGGTTTTGCCGCAGCGTGCCAAAAAACAGTCGCGAATCGTGTGACAACCAGCCGAGCTGGCGGCGGAGATCGATCGGATCGATGCGTTCAATATCCACGCCATCAACAATCACCTTGCCCTGGCTCGCCATCGCCTGACCGGCGAGAATTTTGAGCAGGGTTGATTTTCCGGCACCGACTTTACCCAGAATGGCAATCTTCTCGCCCGGTTTGATCTGCAACTGCTGCACGTTGAGGACGTTCTTTTCATTCTCTTCGTCGTAGCTGTAATGCACGTTACGCAGATCGTACTGGCCAGTCAGCGTCGGACAGTGCGCCAGGGTCGCCGCGTCGGGCTGATCGAGCGGCTTCTTCAGCAGCTCATCCAGCCCTTTCATCGCCATTTTGGCATGCTGCCAGCGGGAAAAGACCATGGTGAGCTGCATCAGCGGCGCGATGGTGCGTGACGACAGCAGACTACAGGCGACCAGAGTGCCGGTGGTGATTTGCGAATCGAGAACCAGATAGACGCCGAACACCAGCATGCCGGCATAGGTGAGCTGCTGCACCGTGGCGGCCCAGCCGGTCAGCCGGGCGCCCCATAAGCGTTGCTGATTACTGATAGCGGCGCTGACCTCATGGGTCTGTTCCCACTGGCGCTGGAAATAGGGTTCCGCCTGCAGCGCTTTAATATCTTCAATACCTTCAATGGTTTCCACCAGCACCGCATTACGCAGCGCCCCTTCGCGCAGCCCCTCCTTCGCCAGCCGCGCCATCGGGATCTGCACCAGCATGCCAGGGATCACGATCAGCGGTATCGCCGCCAGCGGAATCAGCACCAGCCAGCCGCCGATAAATGACATGATGATCAGGAACAGGATAACAAACGGCAGATCGGCGGCCGCACCCACCGTGGTGGAGGTCAGCAGTTCACGTACCTGATCGATTTCACGCAGCTGCGAAATGAACGAACCGGTCGATTTGGGTCGTGCTTCATTGCGAATGCTCATCGCCCGGGCGAACAGCATGGCAGAGACTTTCAGGTCGATGCGCTTGCCCATTAAGTCGGAGACCTGGGTACGCATCAGGCGGATCAGATACTCAATCGCCGCCGCGATCAGCACCCCGACAAACAGCACCCACAGCGTGGCCTGCGACTGCGCCGGGATCACCCGATCGTAGACCTGCATTGAGAACAGAATGCCGGCCAGCGCCAGCACGTTGCTGATCACCGACGCCAGCGAAATCTCGGTGATGCGCCGGCCCATGCCGCGAAAGTTCTTCCAGAACCAGTGCGGTTCATACGGCTGGACGAATTCATCGATGCGCGCATCGCGGCCGCGCGCTGCGACGCCAATCACCCCGACCTCGCCCTGTGCGCGGGCCAGCAGTTCAGACAGCGCGCCTTCACGCACCACGTCGCCGCCTTCGCTTAGCCAGTAGCGTGCGCTGCCGTCCGGGTCGATTCCTTCCAGTACCGCCACGCTGCTGTTTTCCAGTACCAGCACTACCGGGGTGATCTCCTGACGCCAGCGCAGCTTATTTTGCGGCACCATGGTCAGATGCAGCCCGAGCAGCCCGGAGAGCCGTTCCAGCTGCTGCGCCACCGGCAGATGTTCAAACCAACGCATCTGCTGGCGCAGTGTTTTGCCGTCGGCAGGTTTACCGAACCGCGCAGCCACGCGCAGCATGGCGGCAATCCAGTTATCGGTATTCAGGTTTTGTGCGCTCATGGTTAATGCCTTTTAATGCGAAAGCTCGCTATTGCAGCGAAGGAAGGAGATCGCCGCTGCTGCGCTGACGATCGATACCCAGGATATCGAGCAGATTGTCGACCGCAGCGGCATAGCGCACGGTGGCATCCCAGCCATCGTAAAGCGCGGTGATGCGTGAACTGTCCGCCTGAAACACATCCTGTTCCACGCTCAGCAGATCGTTCAGGCTGCGCTTACTGAGCCGGTACTCATCGGCATAGACATTGCGGGTATGGTCGGCGCTTTCCAGCTGCACTTCACCGGCTGCCTGGCGTTGCTGCGCGCCAATCATGTCGGCATAGGCGGTGGAGGCATTCTGATTGATAGTGAGTTTGGCCTGCTGAACCGCCGCCTGCGCCGCTTCACGATCGCCCTCGGCGGACTGGGTTTTAGCATTGACCATGCCGCCCTGGTAGAGCGGCGCTTCAACCTGCAGCTGGACCTCATCGTCCCAGTAAGACTGGCGATCGTTTTCGTAGCGGGTCCGGCCAGCCTGAACTTTGATAGTTGGCCAGTGGCCGGACTGCGCCTGACGCACCCGCTCGCGCGCGGCTTCCTGCTTCGCCTGGGCGCTGCGCACCGCGGCGCTGTTGGCGTAAGCGATTTTATCGAGGGTGATCTGCTGATTGAGTAACGCCTGCGGCAGTTCAGGCAGGGCCGCCGGCACCACGCCGGTCAGCACCGTCAGCTGGGCTTTGGCTGAACGCAGCTGCGCCCGATACTGCTCCAGCGTGGCGTGCATCGCGGCAATACGGGTTTCCGCCTGTAACACGTCCGACTGCGAGTTGAGTCCGGCGTCGGCGCGCAGGCGGGCGATATCACGTACCCGCTCCAGTGAGGCGATATTGGTGTGGGCGGTTTCCGCCAGCGCCTGATAACGTTTGACTTCGAGATAGGCCTGCAGCGTATCTTCTGCCACGGTGGTCATTGAGTCGAACAGGCCAAACAGGTAGGCCTCTGACAAGGCGTGCTGCTCGTCGATAGCACCGCCGGTGCGGCCAAAATCGTACAGGAGCTGGCTGAGCATAATGCCGCCGGAGCCATTGTTATTCAGGCTGCCGGCGGAATCGGTCTGATGCGATCGGCCTGCCGCGCCCTGTAGGGAAATCTGCGGATACTAGGCACTTTTGGCGGCGTCGAGATCGCCTTCGCCAACGTGGATTTGAGCCGCCGCTTGCGAGATTTTCGGATTACGGGCGAAGGCGCGGAGAATGGCGTCACGCAGCGTTAAGGTGGCTATCTGTTCTTCGCTGGGGGCGGCACGCCAGTTAAATTCAGCTTTGGGCAAGGGGGCGGCAATGGCCGCAGGCAACACTACGCCATTCAGGGCGCATAACAAAAAGGTCAATCGCACTTTGTTCATTATGTTTACCAACAGGGGTTCTTATCAGCATGGTGTTTTCCCGGTGAACAAAGAGTGCAAAACGGTGCGCCGTTGCGGGCTTGCGCCTCATCAGACTGCGTCAATTAATTTATGGTTCGTAAGCCAGACGCTAAACGACCTTTAACATTATTAGATCATATCCCGCGCTTCTTCCTGCTAAATATCGATGAAATAATTAATTATTTTCTCAATCGCGCAAAATTTAATCGATGATGTTACGCCTGCCAATCCAGACGGGCTTAACAAACCCGTCCGGAAGGCAGTACGTTAACTAATGTGTTTCAGGTCAGACTAGCGGATGAACGGCGGGGTGTTGCCATAAGTGGTCGGCGAGCGTGTAAGGGGAATCGGTCACCAGATTGCTGTCGTGCGGCGCAGCAACAGCGGCAGACGCCTTCGCCGCCGGCAGCGTTTCGGCTGCCGCTGTCGGGCTGAGGTTATCCAGTAGCTGATCGACCGACAACAGATTCAGCGTGGCAGCAGCGTCAGTATGTGAGGCCACCGTCACGGTCTGGCTGGCACTGGCCAGATTGCCGGCACTGTCTTTGGCGCTCACCGTCATCTGATATTCACCATCATCCAGCGGCGCCAGCTGTCCGGCCAGGATGGTCAGCGCCCAGCCGCCGTCTGCTTTCACGCTGGCGCTGTAGTGCTGATCGCCGAGGGTTAACTGCACCAGGCTGCCTGGCTCAAGGTGGGTCGAACTGCCCTGAATCAGATGCCAGCTGTTAACATCCGCAGCGTCAATCACGTTGTCGTCGAACGGCGTATCCAGCGTCATGGTCGGACGCTGATGAGTAGCCACGGTGAACAGGCTGCTGTTGGTCTGGGTGTCGCTGTTGCCATACTCATCCCAGCGATGATAGGTGACGGCGACCGGTCCCTCCGGCAGCGCCTGCAGATCGCTGGCGCTCAGGGTCACCATCCCCTTCGCGTCCGGCTGGTAGGTTTTGCCATTGATCACCAGCTCGTTAGCGCCCTCAACATAGAGGCTGAGATCGTGCTGCGCTTCCTGATAGTTGAGGATCATATCGCCGCCGATATCCATTTCGACATAGATCGGGATAAAGCCGGTTTTGATGTTCAGCTCATGGCTGGCGTCGGTATAGTTGTTGGCACCGTCAATCGACCAGGCGCGGATCTCGCCGATATTAATAAAAGCCTGCACATCCGCCGCCGGGATCACCACCTGCCAGTGTCCATCCTCACTCAGCGTGGCGGCATAATCTTTCTCGTTGGCGCCGGTGATCACCAGCCGATGGCCTGGCATCACGGTCGACAGCGTGCCGCTCAGCCGTAAATCCTGCTGGGTTTCCGCCAGATTGATCACATCATCCGCCGTCACCTTATCAAAGCTAATCTGCGGCAGGCTGCTCAGGTGGGTGATCAGCGTCAGCGGGTGAGATTCAGTGGTGGTGTTGCCATTCGGATCAACCGCACTAACCATCAGACTGTAGACGCCATCCTGCTGCGCTTTGAGATCGCTCTCGTGAAAGGTGCCGGTCCATTTGCCGTCGCCGCCAACAATCGCCGTGGTGGTGATGCTGCCCAGCGTCAGAGTTACCCGTGAGCCAGCAGGCAGATGGGTGCCGCTGCCGCTGATGTCGACGCCATACACGCTCTCCTCAATGTTAACCGCGTTATCGCCGCTGATGGTGTCCACCGTCAGAGTCGGCTTAAGGCTGCGGTCGGCATAGAGACCAAAATCGACCGTGGTGTCGGTGCTGTTACCGGCTTTATCGGTGATGGTCAGCGTCAGGGTGTGATTGCCGTCCGGCAGCCCGTTCAGCACCTCGGCGGGCATCGAGGCGTTCCAGTAGCCCCACTGATTGACGGTGCTCTGCCAGCTCTGATCGTTGAAGGTCAGGGTGACGGTTGATCCCGCCTCCCCCACCGCCTGACCGCGCAGATGGACCGGGTTTTGCACTTCCCAGTTGGCGATCACCCCATCGCTGGCGATCGGTTCATACGGCCGCAGCGCGGCGGGCGGCTGAGTATCTGCGGCCGCGGTAACCGCCAGCGTCGTCAGCCCAATCGCCGGACTGAGCGCGCTGTCGTTGAGGAGATCGGCAGACGGCGTTGCGATGGTGGACGTCACTGCCGGGGCCAGGCTGCGCGCGGTGTTATCGGGAACGGCAAATTCACTCACCGCCGCCTGAAAAATGGATTCGAGCCGGACGGCACGAAACGTATCACGCTGGGACATAGGTAACCTCAATTCAGAACAGAAACGCAGGCGCAAACCATCAGATAAACTGATCGTTAAGGTTGGCGCAGTTATGTCAGGCAAGCGTAAGCTGCCCGTTTCCGCTGGTCGGAACCGGTTACCCGCAGGTAACAAGGATTAATGAATAGGCTGCTAAAAAAGCCGCTAAAGAATTTTAGATGTCAGATTTTCTGCATTAACCGGCGTGGCGCCGTTTGCTGCCCCTACCCTAATCTTTCACCCTGCTGATGAATAGTGGCGAAAATCTGGAAAATGGAATTATCACGGCCGGAAAATAAAAAATCAGCGGGCGCTCACACACCCGCTGATTCCATCAGGTTTACTGATATTTTAGCCGCACTACACGATATGCACCTGCAGGTTATGTTGCACCAGCACATCGCCCAGCGTGTTATCGCTGGTCAGCGCCGAATTGTGATAAACCTCGAAGGTTTGCCCCTGCACGGTACGCTCGCCGGTTACCGCCCAGATGCCGCCATTGCTGTTCGCCAGCGTCACCTGGCTGCCATCGGCACCCTTGATGATCAAATCATCACTTTGCTGGTCGGTAATGCTCAGTGCTTCATTCAGATCGAGTTTCACCGAGTTAGTCCCGGTTTTGCCGAGGTCGAGTACTTCAATGTGCTCGACTTTCAGACCCAGCGAGGTGAGATCCAGATTCAGATGCTCCCCGTTCAGCACCAGCGTATCGGTGCCTGCGCCGCCATCGATGTGCGTAAAGTTGAGATCACTGACCGTCACGGTATCAGCCCCACTGCTGCCGGTAACCGCTGCACCTTCCACCGTGCTGCCATCAGCCAGCGTGATCACCACGCCACCAATGGTGTAGCTGGCCTCCCCGGCTGGCGCAGCGGCGGCAACGGTTTCCGGTGCGGAAGCGCTTTCACTGCTGCTGGCCGGCGCGGTGATATCCGCGTCGGTGGTCAGGGTCGAGACCACCGCAGCATGGGTGACGTTTTCCTCACTGCTGTTGGTGTTGTGCTGCGTTTCACCGCCGGCACTGGCCACCGTGGCGCTGTCATCGGCCACCGGGAACAGTGCCACCGATTCGGTGGCGGCAGTCGTAATCGGCAACAATGACCCTAACAGCAGAGTATTGGTGGTCGAATAGCTGTTGCCTGCCACATCAGTGATGGTGATTTTTGCCAGCGTACCCAGCGACAGCAGCAGGCCGCCAACCGACAACAACGACGGCGCGAAGTTAGCGGAGTAACGCCCCAGCGCATCGGTGGTGGTATTGATCGTCGGTCCGTTGCTGCCGTTGGCGAGCAGCAGCGTGACGCTGACTTTCGATCCCTGCGCCGCATTCAGCGAGCCGCCCTGCACCGTCAGTCCGGTCAGCAACGACGTCACGATGCTGAGCACCGGATCGGCGCCCACCAGCGGTGAATTGTGTGACAGTGCGGTAAAGGAGCTGCTGCTGGTGACGGTATTGCCGCCAATATCAGCCACCGTTACGGTCAGCGGATGACTGCCATCAGAGATCCCTTTCAGGGTGGCTGACGGTACGCTGATGCTCCATGCCCCATTCGCGCCAATGGTGGTGGTGAGGATATTGCCCGCGAGGTTAACCGTTACCGTGCCGCCAGCGGCATTGGTGCTGGTGCCGCTGATGGTTTCGGCGGTATTGGCTTCGGCAATATTCAGGTAACCGTCACCGCCAAAATAGCTGCCCAGACTGACCGTCGGCGTGGTGTGACTGACTACGCCGAGTGCGGCCGAGCCGCTGCCGCTGCTGCCCGCGCCATTGGTGACGCTGGCGGTGACGGTGTACTGACCATCGGCAATTGCCGCCAGGCTGGCCGCCGGAATCGACAGGCTCCAGTTACCGTTGCTGTTCACCGTGGTGCTGTAGGTCTGTCCGCCCAGCGCCACGCGCACCACCGATCCTTCCGCATTGGTGGTACTGCCGCTAATGGTTTGCGCCGTTTTGACATCCACTGCGCTCAGCGCATTGTCACCAAACAGTGAGGTGATGGCGACCGTCGGCGCAGTATGCGCAATCACGCTCAGCGCACCGCTGCTGTTCGCCACGTTGCCATAGGCGTCGGTGCCGGTCACGGTCACAGTTTTGCTGCCGTCGGTGATTGCCGCCAGATCCGCTTTTGGTACGCTGATACTCCAGCTACCGCCGCTCACCACTTTAGTGGTGTAGGTCAGCCCGTTCAGCGTGGCGCTGACGGTTGAACCGGCCGCCAGGCTTGAGCTGCCGCTGATGGTCTGATTGGAGGCCAGATCCGCTGCGCTCAGCACGCCATCGCCAAACACCGTATTCACCGACAGCGTCGGCTGAATCAGCCCCAGCGAGACACCGGCACTGGTGCTGCTGGTGTTGCCCACCGGATCGGTGACCGAGGCGCTGACCGTGAAGTTGCCGCTCAGCAGCGTAGAGAGCACCGCTGGCGTTACCGTGGTCGAGAAGCTTCCGTCGGCGTTAACCAGCGCGGTGGCGGTGGTATTGCCAATCGCCAGCCGGACGCTGCTGCCCGCCGCCACGCCTGATACCGTACCGCTGATGGTCTGCGTCACCAGCGATTCTGCCAGGTTCAGCACGCCGTCACCAAACAACGGGTTAAGCGTCACTTTCGGCAGGTTGTGAATGCCGACCAGCGCGCCCGCCGAGGTGCTGCTGGTGTTGCCCGCGCTGTCTGTAACGCTGACACCGACGGTGAGATTGCCATCGGTAATGCCCTGCAACAGCGTTGGCGTCAGCGAAACGTTGAAGTTGCCACTGGCATCGGTGGTGGTGATGAACTGCTGCGATCCGACAGAGACCACCACACGCGAGCCCGGTTCTGCCCCGCCAACCACGCCGCCGATCACCTGGGTGACCAGCGCATCCGCCACGTTAAGCAGGCCGTCGCCAAACAGCGGATTAACGGTGATGGTGGGCAGCAGCGTATCGACCCGGATCCCGGCACTGGTGCTGGCGGTATTGCCCGCCGGATCGGTGACCGAGGCACCGACCGTCAGGTTGCCCTGCGCCAGCGTGCCCAGAATATCCGGCGTGACCGTCGCCGTGAAGGCACCGCCTGCGCCGACCGTGGTGGTGAGCTGGCTACTGCCAATGTTCAGCGTCACCACCGAGCCCTGCGCCACATTGTTGACCACACCGCTGATCACCTGGCCGGTGGCGATGTCCGCCAGGTTCAGCACGCCATCACCAAACAGTGAGGTCAGGCTGATCGACGGCGTCTGGGTGAAGATGCCAATGGTCGCGCTGTTAGAAGCGACGTTACCGGCCCGATCGGTGACGCTCACGCCCAGCGTCAGGTTGCCATCCAGCAGTGAACTAAGATCGCCGCCCGGCAGGTTAACGCTCCATGTGCCGCCCGCCTGCACCGTGGTGGTGTAGGTATGGCTGCCAAAGGTGACGGTGACCTGTGAACCGGCGGCGGCGTTCTGAATCACCCCGCCGACCACCTGACCGGTTGCCGCTTCAGCAATGTTAAGAAGATTATCGCCACCAAACAGCCCGGTCAGGGTACCAACGACCGGCACGGCATTGACAATCGCCGTCACGGTTTCCGGGACGCTACGGACGTTACCGGCCGCATCGGTCAGGGTGACGTTCAGCGCCAGATCGCCATCACTCAGCAGCCCCAGTACGGAAGGCGGTACCACAATCGCCCACTTACCATCCTGGCCCACGGCGGCTGACAGCGTGGTTCCGCCCAGCACTACCGAGACCGTCGCGCCAACCCCTGCCGAGGTGGCCACGCCGCTGATGGTTTGTGCCACCGTGGTATCGATGGCGCTCAGCGTTCCGTCGCCGAAGACCGAATCGACCACCAGGGTTAGCGCGCTGTTGACCAGTTTATTCACGGTCAGAGTGGCGTCAGTCTGGTTACCGCTGACGTCATTAACCCGCACGCCAAACACCAGCGCGCCATCATTCAGGCTCGACAGCACCTGTGGATCGACATCGAGACTCCAGCGGCCGTCAGCACCGACCACCGCCGTGGCAATCGGTGCGCCGTCACCGAGATAGAGACTGACGGTTTGCCCTTCAGCGCCCTGGGCACTGCCGGTCAATACCTGGCTGAGCAGCAGATCCGCCGCGTTGATCAGGTTGTCACCGAGGAAGGCGTCAATCAGGATCAGCGGTGCCGTGTTGTCCACCGTCACCGTTTCATTGACGGTGGTAACGTTGCCCGCCGCGTCGGACAGTTGCGCCGTAATCACCGGTGCAGCACCATCCTGCAGCGCCTGCATGTCGCTGGCCGGTACGGTAGTGGACCAGTTGCCGTTGCTCTGTACGATGGCGTTATAGCTTTTGTTATTGAAGGTGACGACCACCGTGCGCCCGACTTCGGCGCTATCGGCGGTGCCGCTGATCACCTGACTGGTGGCGCCTTCACTGCCGTTGACCCGATTGTCGCCAGCAAAGGTGTTGAGCGTCAGGGTCGGTGGCGTCAGATCGATCTGCACGCTGCCGCTGGTGGATACCGAGGTCGTGCCATTGTTAGCGATGACCGTAATGGCGACGCTGCCGTCAGCATTGCCGAAATCGCTGACCGGCAGGGCGACGGTCGACCAGTTACCGTTGGCGTTCAGGGTGGTGGAATAATTGATGTCATTAATCACCACCGTGACCGAGCCGCCCGCGCCAAGGTTAGCCGAGGTGCCGCTCACCACTACCCCGCCCGCCTGATCGGCGGTACTGATGATGTTATCGCCTGAAATAGTACCCAGCGTCACCAGCGGTCCTGGAGGTGGCGTGAGATTGACGTTTAAGGTCAGATCCTGGCTGGTAGTGTTGCCCGCCAGGTCGCTGACGCTTAACGCCAGGGTCGTCGTCGGCTGGCTGAAGGTGGCCATCTGTTCTGGCGTCAGGGTCAGGCTCCAGCTGCCGTTCGCGCCGACCACCGCCGTTCCGAGCGCCGTCGCGCCCAGCGAGACGCTGAGCACGGTGCCGGTTCGGCACCGGCAGCCGTGCCGCTCAGCAGCTGCGGCTGGATGCTCTCGCTATAGCTGAGCGCGCCATCGCCGGCAAAGGTGCCGACAGTCAGCACCGGCGGCGTGGTATCAACCACCAGCGAACTGCTGATGGTGCTGCTGTTACCGGCCGCATCGGTTGCCGTCACGGTGACCGGATAGCTACCGTCAGTGAACACCGAGAGATCCGCGTTGCTCAGCGGCAGCGTCCAGTTGCCACTGGCATCGGCCAGCGTGTTGTACACCGCATCACCCATGGTGATCCGCACCGTCTGATTAGCACCGGTTTCGCCGGTGGTGCCGCTCAGGGTAAAGCCCGCTGCAACATCGGCGGCATTGATGTAGCCATCGAGGAACTGAGCATCAACGGTCGGCTGCGGTGCAGTGAGATCGGCGGTAAAGGCCAGCTCCGTGGTGCCGGTGTTACCCGCCGCGTCGACCACGTTAACCGTCAGAGTATGCGCGCCATCACCCAGTGAACTCAGCGCGTTGGCCGGAATGTTAACCACCCAGTTACCTGCACCATCCACCGCGCCGTTGTAGCGCGAACCGTTCAGATCGACGGTGATGCTCACGGCCTGATTATCACCAATGCTACCGGTGGAGCCGGTCAGCGTAACGCCCGCCGCCGCTTCACTGATATTCAGCACACTGTCAGCGCCAAATGCACCGTCGTTAAAGGTTGGGGTCGGGGCCGTGACCTCGGTCACCACGTTGAGCGCCGTGCTGTCGGTGTTACCGGCCAGATCGCTGGCGGTGACCGTGATGGTGTGGCTACCGCTGGTAAAAGTTGCCAGTTGCGCAGGCGTCAGCGTCAGCGACCAACTGCCATCGGTCTGTACTGTCGCGGTCAGCGGTTGATCGCCATTAAAACCTGAGATCAGCACGCTGACCGTCTGTCCGGCCGCGCTAAGCCCGGTCGAGCCGCTCAGCACCTGCTCGCTTGCCGCATCAGCCGCACTGAGCGCACCGTCGCCAAACGGCAGATTAAGGGTAACGTCCGGCAGGTTATTCACCGCGACCAGCACGTTGCCGCCCACGCTGGCGCTGTTGCCGTTAACATCGGTGACCGTCACCGTGACCGGCCAGTTACCATCCGGCAGCGACTGCAATACCGCCGGTGGCAGATCCAGCGTCCAGCGGCTATCGCCGTCGCTCAGGGTGGCGGAATAGACGGTGCCATTAACGGTAACCTGCACCGACGCCGGATTGGTGACGTTGATGGTGCCGCTCAGTGCACCGCCTGCCGCCGCCTCGTCAGCGTTGATACGGCCATCAGTGAATGGCGTATCCAGCGTAGGCGCAACAAGCGGCGTCGTGGCGGTGATAAAGCTCTGGGTCGCTTCCGTGCTGTTACCCGCCCGATCGGTGGTGGTCACGGTAAGAGTGTGCTGCCCGTTGCCGAGAATAGCGATGTATTCCGGCGTCAGGCTGGCGGTCCAGTTGCCATTTGCATCGACCGTGACCGACAACGGAATGTTGTCGTTTCCGATCGTCACGCTGACAGACTGGCCGTCGCCCACCGCGGTGGTACCGCTGATAACCTGCACCGTTGCCGCTTCGCTGCTGTTGATCACATTGTCACCAAACAGCGTGGTGGCGAAGGTCGGCGTTACCGGCGGCGTCAGCAGAATTTCAATCCCGGCTGTAGCCTGCGCTGGGTTACCGGCGGCATCAACGGTGGAGACCACCACCTCGGTCAGGCCGTCTGGCTCACTGCTCAGCGCGCCAGGTGCCAGATAGAGCGACCAGTTCCCGTCCTGGCCCACGGTGGTGCTGAAGGTCTGCTCACCGACCTGGATCGTGACGATGGTGCCTGGGGTCACACTGCTGCTGCCGTTCAGCGACAGCTCGCCGGCCGCATCGGCGGCGCTCACCAGCCCGTCGCTAAACGGCGCCGCCAGGCTGATGGTCGGCAGGGTATTAAAGGCGACATCCAGCGAGGTAGTGGTATCGGTGGTGACGTTGCCTGCTGGGTCGGTTACCGTCACGCTGATGGTTTGTGAGCCATCGGCTAACTGCTGGAGATCGGCGGCCGGAATGGTGACCGACCAGTTCCCGCCCGTTCCGGCGGTGGTGGTGTAGGTCACGTTGTTTAAGGTGACCGCCACCGGCAGACCTTCTGCGGTGTTACCGGTGATGGTCAGATCCTGCAACGACTCCGCCAGGTTCAGGCTGCTGCCGGCACTGAGCGCAATGTTCGTCACCACCGGCAAGGTGGTATTGACCGTGACATCATGGGTTGCCGTGGCCGGGTTGCCGGCCACATCGCTGGCGCGCACGCTGAAGGTCTGGGTGGAATCTGCCGGCAGGCCGTTGAAGGCCGTCGCGGGCACGGTCACCGTCCAGTTGCCGTTCGCGTCGAGCGTGGTGCTGTAATCGACATCGTTGAAAGTGACTGTGACCGCGGTGCCACCAGCCAGCTGGGTGCTGGTGCCGCTGACCACCACGTCGCCGGTCGCTTCAGTGGCGTTGATCACATCATCACCGGCCACCACGTTGACGCTGAGCGTCGGCTGGGCCTGATCGCTGGCGACCACCACCAGACTGCTGCTGCTGCTGGCCGGGTTACCGGCGACATCAGCGGACACCACCACCAGCGCCTGCTCACCATCCGGCAGAGTAGCGATATCGGCCGCCGGTACGGTCACCGTCCAGCCGCCACCGGCCGCGACCGTGCCACTGTAGTCGATATTATTCAGCGTGACCGTCACCACCTGTCCCTCGGCAAGGTTGGTGCTGGTGCCGCTGACGGTCAGATCCTGCCCTGCTTCAGCCTGATTGAGGTAGTTATCACCGCTGACAGGCCCGATGGTCAGGGTCGGCAGCGTCGCGCTGTCGGCATCACGGGTCAGCGTCTGGCTGATGCTGGTCTGGTTGCCTGCGGCATCGGTCAGCGAGACCCCGACCGGATAGCTGCCATCCGTCAGCCCCTGCAGCACGCTGGCGGGCAGCGTCACCTGCCAGCTGCCGTCTGACAGCACCTGGGTCTGGTAATCCACATTCTGGAAGCTGACGGTGACAATCTGTCCGGCATCAGCAACCGAGGCGGTACCGCTGACCGCCACATCCTGCAACAGCTCCAGTGAGTTGATGGTGTTGTCGCCGCCAATCGCATTCACGTTCAGCGCTGGCGGGGTGAAATCGACCGTGACGCTGCTGGCGAGTGAGCCACTGTTGCCTGCGGCATCACTGACGTTGACCTCCAGGGTATTAATACCGTCGCTCAGGGTCTGCAACTGGGCTGGCGTCAGGGTCACCGTCCAGTTGCCCTGGGCATCAACCACCGCTGAATAGCTCTCGCCGCCCAGCGTCACGCTCACCGTCTGGCCTGCGCCCAGTAATCCGGTGGTACCGCTCAGCGTCTGGCTGGAGTCAGCTTCATTGCGGCTCAGATAGCCATCGCCGAATGGCGTGTCAATGCTGACCGACAACGAGGCGGTCGCCAGATTGATCTCCCGCGTTTCGGTGACCGGGTTGCCCGCGGTATCACGCACGGTGACGGTGACGGTATAGAGACCGGCCGGAATATCCGTCAGTGCGCCCGCCGGCAGCGTCAGGCTCCAGTTGCCCTCTCCGTTGACGGTGGTGGTCCAGACCTGGTTATTCAGCGTCAGGGTAACCAGCTGCCCTTCACCGGCGTCGCTGCTGCCGCTCAGGATAACCGGTGCCGTACTTTCGGCGATGTTGATGATGTCATCACCCGCCACCGCATCAAGGGTTAACACCGGTGGCGTGCGATCCACCACGACACTGCCGTCGGTGCTGGCAGTGTTGCCTGCCGCATCCTGTACCGTCACGGTGTAGCCGACGGTCTGTTCCGGCAGATCCGCCAGGGCGACCGCCGGGACAGAAACCGTCCAGTTGCCATTGTCGTCGGCCGTCGTGGTATAGGTGTTGCCGTTCAGCACTACGCTGACACTCTGGCCGTCTCCGCTGGCACCGGTGGTCCCGCTGAGGGTTTGCGCACTGGTGATGTCGCTGCTGTTGAGCGTGCCGTCACCAAACGGACTGGTGATGGTCGGATCGGGCAGATTGGTGGCCAGTACGTTGAGCGTCGCCGCGCTGCTGAGCGTCGCGCCTCCGCTGTCGGTAGCGGTCACCGTCAGGGTGTAAGCACCATCCGCCAGACCGGCCAGCGCGTTGGCCGGTACGATCAGACTCCAGTTGCCGTTGGCCGCGACCTGCGCGGTGTAGCTGACATCGTTAAGCAATACCGTCACCGTGCCACCCTGCGGCACATTGACCGAGCTGCCGGTTACGATCAGCGGCTCAGCCAGTTCCTGGGCATTCAGGTAGTTATCGCCACTCAGTGCATTGAGCGCCAGGCCGGAGGCGTTGCTGTTAACGTCGAAGGCCAGGGTGTTGGTGGCGGTGTTGCCCGCCACGTCGCTGACGGCCACCGTGAAGCTGGCACTGCCGTCATTAAGCGCACTCAGCGCGCCCGCCGGTACGGTCAGGCTCCAGGCGCCGCTGGCCTGCACCGCGGCACTGTAGACGTTGCCGTCCAGCGTCACGGTCACCAGTTGCCCTGGCTCGACGTTGCTGACGGTGCCGGAGAGACGCTGATCGGTCAGCCGCTCTGCACCATCCACACGTTGTTGCCGGCAAAGGTATCCAGCGTCAGGGTTGGCAGGCTGGCAGGATCGACTTTCAGCGCCAGACTGGTGTTACTACTGGTGCTGTTGCCGGCGGCATCGCTGGCGGTAACGGTCAGCGGATAGTTGCCGTTGCCCAGCCCGCTGTAGATAGTGGCGGGCAGATCGAGACTCCAGTTGCCGTTCGCGTCTGCCGTGGTGCTGGCGCTGCTGCCGTTGAAGCTGGCGACGATCAGGGCATTGGCTTCGCTGCTGCCGGTCAGCGCCAGCGGCTGCTGGCTCTCTGCGGCATTAATGATGCCACCTGACGGCGTATTCAGGCTCAGCGGCGGAGGCAGCGTATCAACCGCAACCGTCCCGCCCGCCTGGCTGCTGTTACCGGCCACATCGCTGACCACCACGGTATACGGTGTTTCACCCTGCGGTAACGCTGACAGCACTTCAGCCGGAATCGTCACCTGCCAGTTGCCGGCCTGATCGACCGTGCCGCTGTAGCTGACGCCATCCAGCGTCACGCTGACCGCCTGGCCATCGCCGCTGACGCCGGTCGTGCCGGTGATGGTGCCGCTGGTCGCCGCTTCCGCGCCATTAAGCACCCCGTCCCCGAACGCGTCGCCTGGGGTGGCAACCGGCAGCGCGGTGGCGATCACCGTCACCACCGTGTCGGTAGTCGCCAGTGGCGTACCGTCGGCATTCGTGACGGTGGTGGTCACGGTCAGCGGGCCGTCGGCGACATTAGTCAATGTGCCAGCCGGTAAGGACAGGTTCCAGCTACCGTCGGCCGCCACGGTGGTGGTGACGGTGGTGCCATTCGCGGTCACCTCTACGATGCTGCCTTGTGGCAGACCGCTGGTGCTGCCGCTGACCAGCACATCGCCAGTCAGTTCACTGGCGTTGAGGTAGTTATCGCCGGTGATCGGGGCCAGTGCAACGGAAGGCTGGGTATTATCCACGTTGAAGTTAAGCGGGCTGCTGCTGGTGTTGCCGACCGCATTGATCACGCTGACGTTCAGGGTCTGGCTGCCTTCCGCCAGACCGGCCAGCGCCCCAGCCGGCAGCACGATGCTCCAGCTGCCGCTGGCTTCGACCACGCCGCTGTAGTTGCTTCCATTGAGAGAGACGGTGACCTGCTGTCCTGCTTCCACGTTGGTGGAGGTGCCGCGCAGGGTAATCGGCTGCAGCTGTTCGGCAGCGCTGACAACGCCATCGCCGGAAAAGGCATCACTGTCTACGGTCAGCGTTGGCTGGAGTTCAGGTGCGTTCACCACATTCAGATCGATGGTCTGACTGGTCTGGTTGCCATTGGCGTCGGTGGCGGTGACGGTTACCGGGTTGCTGCCAGACGGCAGCCCGGTGAGATTGTCCGGCGCGATTTGCAACGACCACTGACCGTTGGCGCCAACGGTGGTGCTGTAGAGCGTATCGTTAAATTCAACTGTAACCCGATCGCCATTCTGACCGGTGCCGCTGATTACCAATGGCTGCGTCAGATCATTGACGCTCAGGGCGTTATCGCCGCTGATCGGATCGACCACCAGCAACGGTGCAGCGGTCGCAACGTTCAGCGTGCTGCTCTGGCTGCTGCTGTTGCCCGCCGTGTCGCTGACGGTCACCACTACCGGATAGCTGCTGCCGTTAGTCAGGCCCGCCAGGGCGGCTGGCGGCACGTCCAGTGACCAGTTACCGTCGGCATTGACCGTGCCGGTATAGGTCACGCCGTTCAGCGTCAGGCTGACCCGATCGCCTTCACTGCCGGTTCCGCTGAAGCTGATGCCCGCCGCCTGTTCTGCGCCGTTCAGCACCCCATCACCGGCCGGTGAATTGAGGCTGAAGTCCGGTGCGGCAGTATCGACGGTCAGCGGCAAGGCGCTGGTATTGCTGTTGCCACCGGCGCTGGTCACCGTGACGTTGAGATCGTAGCGGCCATCGGTCAGCGCCTGCAGATCGGCGCGGGGTACGGTGGCGGTCCAGCGGCCATCGTCAGCAACTATGGCATCGTAGGTGACGCCGTTCAGCAGCAGGCTCACGCTGCTGCCCGGGGCGACGGTGCCGCTGATCGGCAGATCGGCGTCAGCTTCTGCGCCGTTAATAATGCCATCGGTGGCAATCGGATTAACCACCAGCGTTGGTGTGCCGGTATCGACCGTCAGCGGCACCGTGGTGCTGGCGCTGTTGCCGGCCAGATCGGTGGTAGTGACGGTGATCGGATTGCTGCCCTGCGCCAGCGCTTGCAGCGCCGACGGCGGCAGAACCACGCTCCAGTCGCCATTCGCCGCCACCGTTGCCGGATAGCTGCTGCCGCCCACGCTGACGCTAACCGCCTGGCCCGGCGTCGTGGTGCCGGTCAGGGTTTGCGCCGCGCTGGCTTCTTCACTGTTGAGTATGCTGTCAGTAAACGGCGTATTGATGACCGGTGCGGTCAGCGGCGTGGTGGCGACCAGCAGCGTCTGGCTGCTGGAAACCTCGCCTGAGGTCACGGTTACCGTGGTGGTGCCCTGCGCCAGATTAGCCAGATCGCCGGCTGGCACGGTGATCGTCCAGGCCCCGGTTTCGTCGGTGGTACCGCTGTAAACGGTGCCGCCCGGCACCAGCGTAACGCTGACCACGCTACCGACGGCCAGGTTGGTTGAACTGCCGCTGAGGGTCAGATCGCTCTGCGCTTCGATCGCGTTGAGCTGATTATCCTCGGCGATTGGCGCAATCGACAGCAGCGGTGCGTTAGTGGTGATGACGGTGAACTGTCCGCTGGCAGGCTGCGCCGTGTTACCGGCGACATCGAGGATCGCCACGGTAAAGGTTTTCTCCCCGGCCGCGCCCAGCGATCCGGCCGGTAGCGTGACGCTCCAGACGCCATTTGCCTGGACCACACCATCGTAAGACTGACCGTTAATCGCCAGCACTACCGGCTGCCCGGCCGGTACGCCGGTGACGGTGCCGGTAACCTGAATATCACTCAGCTGTTCGGCACTATCGACCTGATTATCCGCCGTGACCGGATCAATGGTCAGCGCCGGTGGGGTCGCCGCCAGCACGGTAACATCCGACAGCACGCTGCTGCTGTTGCCGTACGTATCGCTGATCGACACGTTAACCGGATAGATAGCGTCTGCCAGCTGGCTGATTACCGCAGCCGGCACCGTGACGCTCCAGTTGCCGCTGGTATCGACCGTCGCGGTATAAACCGTGCCGTTAAAGTCGACCGACACCGCATCGCCTGCGCTGCCGCCACGGCCATCGATGGTCAGATCCTGACTGTGCTCAGCGATGTTGATATAGCCGTCGCTGGCTGGGGTTGAGACTTCGAGCAGCGGTGGCGTGGTGGCAAAGGTCACTAAATCCGTCGTCTGGCTGACGTTGCCATCACTGTCGGTGGCCACCACCGTCACTGCCTGGGCACCGTTCGGCACCAGAGCCAGATCGGCAGCAGGAACAGTGATACTCCAGCTCCCCTCCTGCGCCACCACGGCGCTGTAGGTCTGGCCGTTGAGCGAGACGCGAATAATATCGCCTTCATCACCGCTGCCGCTGACGCTCAGCGGCTGCTGCGCATCGGCAACGTTAATCACGCCATCATCGGTGAGTGGGTTGACGGTTAAAGCTGGCACCGCGGTAGCTACCCGCAGTTCGGTCGAGAGGTCACTGCTGTTACCGGCCGGATCGGTGACGGTAACGCTCACCGGATAGGTCTGGTTAGTGAGTGCGCCGAGATCGGACACCGGCACCGACGCGGTCCAGTTACCGTTGCCATCCACCGTGGCGGTGTAGGTTTTGTCGTTCAATACCACCGACACCGTATCGCCCGCCGTGCCGGTACCGCTGAACAGCAGCGGCTGCGTCAGATCACCGTTGCTGAGCACACCGTCACCGCCCGGTGCCGCCACCGTTGCCTCAGGCAACTGGGTACTGACTGCCAGCGGCTGGGTTTGCGTAATGATATTGCCGCTGGCATCGGTCAGGCTGACGTCGAGACGGTAGCTGCTGCCATCCGCCAGCGCCTGCAGCGCGTCAGACGGCACGGTCACCGTCCAGTTGCCGGAGCCATCCACGGTGGTGGTGTAAGTCTGGTCATTCAGCGTGACCGAAACCAATTCCCCCGGCGCAGCGCCGGATCCGCTGACCGGCAGCCCGGCCGCCACTTCACTGCTGTTGAGAATGCCATCGCCACCGGCCACCGGTGCCACAATCAGGTTCGGCAACCGGGTATCGACGCTGAAGTCCAGCGTGTCTCCAACGCGGTTGCCTGCTTCATCAATCACCGTGATATTGAGGCTGTTGCTCCCCTGTGGTAGCAGGGCGAGATCGCTGGCAGGCAAGGCCAGGCTCCAGCTGCCGTCAGGATTGACCGTGGCACTGTAGGTTTTACCGTTCAGTTCCAGTTCGACCTGTTGACCCGCCGCCGCTTTGCCGGTGCTGCCGCCGATCGCCAGATCGCTGCTGGTGTCGGCGCGGTTGAGAATGCCATCCGTGAGCGCGCTGTCGTTAAGCGTGATCTGTGGCTGATTGCTGACCACCACGTTGAGCTGCGCCGAATCGGTCAGCGGGGTGTTATTGGCATCGATGGCGGTCACCGACACTGCCTTGACGCCGTCAGTAATATCGGTCAGATCGCTGGCCGGAACGGTGACGCTCCAGAATCCGTTGCTGCCGACCACGCCGCTGTAGGTGCTGCCGTTAAAGGCCACCAGCACCGACTGTCCTGCGGCGACGCCAACTGCTGAACCGGAGATCACCAGATCGTTGCCAGCCTCCTGCTGGTTGAGGAAGCCATCGCCGCTCAACGGTTCGCTGATGGTCAGAACGCCCGGCTCACCTGGCGCGGGTGTAATGTTGATCTCGCGGCTGTCAGTGGCAGCGGTCCCTGCCGCGTTGCTGACGCTCACCGTAAGTGTGGTGCTGCCCGCGGCCAGCGCGCTGAGCGCCGCAGACGGAATCAGAGCGCTCCAGTTCCCCTCAGGCCCGACCTGTGTAGTGTACGTTGCGCCAGCCAGCGTGATGGTGACCGTCTGGCCCGCTTCGACATTACTGGTGCTGCCGGTCAGGGTCTGATCGACCGCTTTTTCGCTGTTATCCAGCAGATCGTCTGCGGCAAAAACGTTGACCGTAATCGCTGGTACGCCAGGTTCAGGCGAAGCTTCTACCGCGATACCGCGGCTTTCACTGGCCCCGGTACCTGCCACGCTGGAGACCGTAGCGCTGATGGTGGCGCTGCCGGCAGGCAGTGCGGCCAGTGCGCTGGCTGGCAGGGTCAGGCTCCAGTTACCGTCCGTATCTACCGCGGCGCTGAAGGTCTGATCGCCAACGGTGACGGTGACAATCTGACCGGCTTCAACGTTAGTGGTGCTGCCGCTCAGCAACTGGTCGCTGGCTTTTTCGTCATTGCTCAGCACATCATCGACCGCGAACGGATTGATGGTCAGAACCGGTGCATTCGGCACGGTGACCGGGGCTTCAACCGTGATCGGCAGGCTGTCACTGGCGGTGATGCCTGCTGCGTTGCTGACCGTGACCGACAAGGTGGTGGAACCGCTCGCCAGCGCGCCAAGCGCATCGGCCGGAATGCTGATATTCCAGCTGCCATCGTCACCGACGGTGCCGCTGTAGGACTCTCCGCCCAGCGTCACGGTAACGATCTGGCCCGCTTCGACATTGGTGGTGGTACCGGACACCGCCTGCGCGTCCAGCTTCTCTTCGTTGCTTAACAGGTTATCGTCGGTAAACGCCGCCACGCTCAGGGTCGGCGTACCCGGCGCGGTCACCGGGGCTTCTACCGCGATATCACGGGTTTCGCTCACCGTGGTGCCGGCCAGATCGCTGACCGATACGCTCAACGTAACGCTGCCAGCGGCTAAGGCTGCCAGCGTTGAGGCCGGAATGGTGACGCTCCAGCTGCCGTCTGCGGCCACGGTGGTGCTGAACGTCTCACCGCCGAGCGTTACCGTGATCGGCTGACCGGTTTCAATGTTGCTGGTGGTGCCGCTCAGCAGCTGATCGCCAGTTTTCTCACTGTTGCTGAGAATATCATCCCCGGCAAACGGGTTGATAGCGACGGTTGGCTCGCCCGGTAAGGTGACCGGTGCCGTGACGCTGATGGGCAGCGTGTCGTTGAGCGTGGTGCCGGCAGCGTTGCTGACCGATACCGTGATGGTGGTCTCGCCAGCGGCCAGCGCCGTCAGTGCCGCGGACGGCACCGTCAGGCTCCAGCCACCGTCAGCATCGACGCTGGCGCTGTAAACCTGGCCGCCAAGCGTCACGGTGACGACCTGCCCCGCTTCGATGTTGCTGGTGGTGCCGCTCAGGACCTGATCAACGCCTTTTTCTTCGTTGCTGAGCAGGTTATCACCGGCGAAATCGTTGATGGTCAGGGTCGGGATGGCCGGACCGGTGCCCGCTGCCTCAACCGCGATATCGCGTGTTTCATTGACGGTGGTTCCCGCCAGGTTCGTGACGGCCACAGTAATGGCATTCGAACCGGCGGGGAGATTGCCCAGCGCCGCCGCCGGGATAATCACCTGCCAGTTGCCATCGACATCGATGATGCCGATATAGTTCTGCCCGCCGAGGTTCACAATCACCTCTGAACCCGCTTCGACATTGGTGGTGCTGCCGCTGAGCGTCTGGGCGGTGCCCTTTTCAGCATTGCTAAGGATGTCATCTCCGGCAAACTGACCAATCGAGATGGACGGTTCGCCCGGCTGGACAACCGGGGCGTCAACGATGATCGGCAGCGCGCTGGTCGCGGTGTCGCCGGCCGCATTACTGACCGATACGGTGATGGTGGTTTCACCGGCTGCCAGCGCCGTTAGCGCGGCGGCAGGCACGGTAAGGCTCCAGCTGCCATCTGCGCCCACGCTGGTGCTGTAAGTCTGACCGCCCAGCGTCACCGTGACGGTTTGTCCGGCCTCAATGTTGCTGGTGCTGCCACTCAGCGTTTGATCGGTGGTTTTTTCGACATTGCTTAGCTGGTTATCGCCGGCGAAATCAGCCAGCGTCACGCCGGGCGCGCCGGGCGTCACCGGAGTTTCCACGTTGATATCGCGGTTTTCGCTGGCTTCAACGCCGGCCTGATTGGTGACGACAACCGAAATAGCGAGGCTACCCGCAGCCAGCCCATTCAGTGCCTGGGCCGGTACGCTAATACTCCAGCTACCATCGGCACCCACCGCAGTGCTGTAGGTCTGATCGCCGAGCGTGATGGTAACTACCTGCCCCGCTTCCACGTTGCTGGTGCTGCCGCTCAGGGTCTGGTCACTGTTTTTTTCGTCATTGCTCAGGATATCGTCGCCGGCAAACGGGTTGATGGCGATAACTGGCGCGCCTGGCTGGGTGAGCGGCGCGTCAACGCTGATCGCCAGGCTGTCGGTGGCTGGCGTGCCTGCCGCGTTGGCCACGCTGACGGTAATGGTGGTGCTGCCCGACGCCAGTGCCGCTAACGCTTCAGCTGGCACGGTGATATTCCAGCTGCCATCGGCTGCTACGCTGCCGCTGTAGTTCTGGCCGCCGAGCGTTACGGTGACAACCTGACCGGCTTCGACGTTGGTGGTGGTGCCGCTCAGGGTCTGGTCGGCGGTTTTTTCGGCGTTACTCAGTACGTTATCACCGGTAAACGGGTCGATCTCCACCCCCGGCATACCCGGCTCGGTGACCGGGGCCTGAACCTGAATCGGACGGCTTTCGCTGGCCTGGGTACCCGCCTGATTGCTGACGGTGGCGGTAATCGTCTGCGCGCCCTGCGTCAGTGCCGCAAGCGTGGCGGGAGGCAAAGTGATGCTCCAGCTTCCGTCGGCACCGACCGTGGCGTTGAAACTTTGGCTGCCCAGCGTAATGGTGACGATCTGGCCCGCCTGAACATTGCTGGTACTTCCGCTCAGCGTCTGGTCAGTGGTTTTCTCACTGCCGCTCAGCACGTCGTCACCGGCAAACGGGTTGATGGTGATTGTCGGGGCATCCGGCGTGGTATCGGGTTGCTGGACGGTGATCCCCAGACTGGCCGCGGCGGCGGTGCCGGCGGCGTTACTCACGCTGACTGAAATGGTGGTGCTGCCTGCCGCCAGCGCCGCCAGGGCACTGGCCGGAATACTGACGCTCCAGCTGCCATCGGCACCGACGCTGGCATTGTAGGTCTGGCCGCCGAGGGTGATGGTTACAATCTGACCTGCTTCAACGTTGCTGGTGGTGCCGCTCAGCAGTTGGGCGGTTGATTTCTCCGCGTTATCCAGCACGTCGTCGCCGGCAAATGGATTAAGAGTAATGGTCGGCGCGCCAGCCGTCGGGGGATTACCCGGCGTGCCGGGATCGACACCGTTGTTGTTATCACCACCGCCGCCGCC
>MIEI01000049.1 GCA_002095305.1 Pantoea brenneri | reverse complement strand
CCGGGAAGCTGGCGGTGTTCGCCGTGCGTCTCGACACCTTTGCCACCGAGCCTCAGCAGCAGGTATTTTATATCGGTACCAACGATCCGAGCGTGCTGAGCGATATCCGTCGCCACATGCTGGCGCACTTCAGCAACCTGCCGGTGGCGGGCGAATATATGCACCGCGACATCTATGACATCGCTGAGGTCTACGGCAAAGACACCTTCCTGATGATCGACAAGCTGGGCACCGACAAGATGCCGCTGTTTTTCACCCTGAAAGGCCGCGTTGACGCCTGGCTGAGCAAACTGTCGTTTATTAAACCGCACTTCAGCGACCGGCTGCTGCAGCGTCTGAGCCGATTGTTCCCGGCCCATCTGCCGAAACGCATGAAGCAGTATCGCGACAAGTATGAACACTATCTGATGCTGAAGATGTCGGGCGATGGCGTTGCGGAAGCCCGCAACTATTTACGCGATTACTTCCGCGAAGGCGGCGGCGAATACTTTGAGTGTGAAGGCAAAGAAGGGGCTCACGCCTTTCTGCATCGCTTTGCCGCGGCGGGCGCGGCAGTTCGTTATCACGCGGTGCACGCGGATGAAGTAGAAGATATTCTGGCGCTGGATATCGCATTACGCCGCAACGATCCGGACTGGTTCGAAACCCTGCCTGAGGCGATAGAAGCCTCGCTCAGCCATCGTCTCTACTACGGCCACTTCTTCTGTCACGTGTTCCATCAGGATTACATCGTCCGGAAAGGGGTCGACGCGCATGCGCTGAAGGCGCAGATGCTGGAGATTTTACAGGCGCGCGGTGCGGAATATCCGGCTGAGCACAACGTCGGACACCTCTATCAGGCCAAACCCCAACTGGCGGCGTTTTACCGGCAACTCGATCCCACCAACAGCTTCAATCCGGGCATCGGCAAAACCAGTAAACTGAAAGGCTGGGCGGTCAGACAGCCTTAAGCTGTCACCCGCTAGCACATCTGCGACCCAGGCCTGCCACGCTGAGCAGGCTTTTTTAATGGTCTGTTTTGGCTTAAATACATTTCGCCTCTGCACCGCACCTTTATTAACAATCTTTATTAGCTAAAAAAACATTCACAGCGATAAAAATTAATTATCAGTATTAAGTCGCAATTGCTTTATTTTCGTATTATTTCTTTCTGCACAATCTCTCACAAAAGATCGATCGCCCGATTGATAATTCGCGTCGCGAAAAATAGATTGGCTCCAGCACTTATTTATGACATCCCGCACCCTGGCGCTCTATTCAGCAAGGAATCGCAATGCGAAAATTTAATTACGCGTTAGTTTTAATGCAATTGGTTATTCTAGCCAGTACCGGATCCGCCTTATGGCTTCACCCGGTTAAGGCGGCTGGTTTTATTGACGATTCTTCACTGGGCGGTAATCTTTTTTACTGGCAACGTCAGCGTGATCGAAAAGAGATCGACCCAAACAGTGAACACAACGGTGAATATCGGGCTAACCTGCACCACACTACGCTTAACGCTAATCTCGACTTCCAGTCAGGGTACGCCGCCGACTGGCTGGGCCTCGATCTCGCCGTGTTCGGTGCAGCCGAACTGGCCCACAGCGGCCCGGCCGCACCGAATGAAATTGGCTTCAGCCGGGCACGTAATCGCTGGGATGAAGCGTGGCAGGGCGACACCAGCGGTGCCTCGCTGTATAAAGCGGCGCTGAAAGCCCGATATCAGGACTACTGGTTACGGGCGGGTTATATTCAGCCAGCCGGACAGACATTAGTTGCGCCACACTGGAGTTTTTTACCCGGCACCTATCGCGGCGCGGAAGCCGGTGCAATTTATGATTTCGGCCAGGCGGGCGAATTATCGTTTTCATATCTGTGGAGCGATAAATATAAAGCCCCCTGGTATCGTGATTTATATCATTTCCGACAGGCAGATGGCGTAACGGATATTCGTTACCTGCATGCTTTCGGCGTTAAATATGATTTCAAAAACAGTCTGGTGCTGGAAGGCGCTTTTGGTCAGTCAGCTGGCTATATCGATCAATATTTTGCTAAAGCGTCGTGGACAATTCCACTCACTGGCAACGATCTGCGAACCAGTTATCAATTTTACGGCGCGCAGGATAAACAACATGGCGGCGCGAGTAATGCCAGTGATGTTTATGACGGCCTCGCCTGGTTACAGGCGATCACCTTCGGCTATACCGTCGGCCCGGTCGATTTGCGGCTCGAGGGCAGCTGGGTCAAAGCAGAAGGCAATCAGGGCTTCTTCTTACAGCGCATGACCCCAGGCTACGCCAGCTCCAATGGCCGCCTGGATATCTGGTGGGATGCCCGCTCTGACTGGAACGCCAACGGTGAAAAAGCAATCTTTGCCGGTGCCCTGCTCGATTTAACGCCGTGGCAGCTGGCGGGATGGAAAGTGGGCGGTTCCTGGGTCTGGGGCTGGGATGCAAAGCCTTCCAGCCAACCCGCCTTCGATCAGCGCCAGCGGCTGACTGAATCAGCCTGGAACCTCGATCTGATCTACCAGATTCAGCAGGGTCGCGCCAAAGATACGCTGTTTAAGCTGCACTACACCCGCTACGACAATCACAGCAATCTGCCCAGTTACAGCGGCGGCTACGGCAACATTTTTCAGGATGAGAAGGATATCAAGCTGATGGTAATCGCGCCTTTCACCCTGTTCTGACCTTGCGGCTCTGACCCGGCTATCGCTTCTGCCGACATAAGGATAAAGAAAATGGTAAACCCACGTTTTTTCGCGCTCAGCCTGCTGAGCGTTGCTCTGGCCAGTCACGCCAGCCTGTCCGACCAGCAGATTGTTAATCAAATCAGCCAGTTCGGCGTCACTTATCAGGTGACCGATAATCTGGCTGCCCTGCATGGCACAAACTGCGCCGCACTGGGTGCCGACTGGTCTTCCTGTAACCGCGCCACCATTACCCTGACCAATCATGGCCCGGCGCTGACCAGCAAAAACTGGGCAATCACCATGAGCAACGTGCACCAGACGCTGCGGGTAGATAACGACCAGTTTAAGATGACGCACATTGTTGGCGATCTGACACGCCTTGAGCCAACCGACAAGTTCACCGGTATTGGCGCGGGTGAATCGGTGACGATCCCAATCGTTAACGAGTACTGGCAGCTATTTATCACCGATGTGATGCCGCGCTGGTATGTGACCGCCGGAGAAGCGACGCCAAAAATTATTGCCAGCACCGACAGTGAGGATCTGAGTCAGTTTGTGCTGCCCTTCGGCGATAACTGGCGACGCAGCGCCGACGACCAGAACATCCTGATGCAGCCGGTCAGTCGTTTTGATAAAAATAGCGATATCGCCACCCTGCCGGCCTCGGCGTTGCGCGGTCAGATCAGCCCGACGCCGCTTGAGGTCAAACTTCACCCGCACGATGCCACGCTCAGCGACGGCGTGAAGCTGTCGCTTAACGGGCTCAACACAGCCACTCGCCAGGTAGTCAGCCAGCACTTCGAACGACTGGGGGTTAAACAGAGTGCAGCGGGCTACGCGATCGCCAGCGAAATCCGACCCGACCACTTCAGTGGCAAACTGGCGAAGTCCGGTGCCTACCAGCTGAATATCAACAGCCGCAGCGCCCGAGTGGTGGGCTACGATGCCGCGGGCGCTTTTTATGGCCTGATGTCGATTCTGTCGCTGGTACCCGCCGACGGCACAGCGCAGATCGCCACGCTGGAAGCGCGGGATACGCCGCGTTTTGCCTATCGCGCCGCCTTCCTTGATGTGGCGCGTAATTTCCACAGTAAGCAGGCGGTGCTGCGGTTGCTCGATCAGATGGCGGCCTGGAAGATGAACGTTTTCCACTTTCATCTCAGCGACGATGAGGGCTGGCGCATCGAAATCCCCGGCTTACCGGAATTAACCGGGGTGGGCAGCCAGCGCTGCCATGATGTCAGCGAGCAGCACTGCCTGCTGCCGCAGCTCGGCTCCGGGCCGTTTAGCGACAACAACGGCAGCGGTTACTTCAGCCGCGCCGACTACATTGAGATTGTGGAGCATGCCGCGGCCCGCCATATCACCGTGATGCCGGAGATCGATATGCCGGCCCACGCCCGCGCGGCAGTAATTGCCATGGAGGCGCGCTATCAGCGGCTGATGCGCGCCGGCAACCCGAACAGGCCAGCGCATATCGCCTGCGCGATCCGACCGACGATTCCAATACCACCTCGGTGCAGTTCTACGATCGTACCAGCTACCTCAACCCGTGCATTGATAGCTCTCTGCGCTTTGTCGACAAAGTGATCGGGGAGATGCAGGCGATGCACCGTCAGGCGGGACAGCCGTTAACCCGCTGGCAGTTCGGCGGTGATGAGGCGAAAAATATCCGTTTTGGTGCCGGCTATTCCGATCGCCAGCACCCTAAGCCCGGCACTGGCCTGCGTGACTGGCAACAGGAAGATCAGCCGTGGGCGAAATCGCAGGTCTGTCAGGCGCTGGTGAAAAGTGGCAAAGTCACCGACCTGACCCACCTGCCGAGCTATTTTGCGCTGGCGGTAAGCAAGACGGTTAACCGGCACGGTATTGGCAACATGCAGGCCTGGCAGGATGGTTTAAAGGACGCGCAGAACGCCCGCGCCTTCGCCACGCCGCGGGTGGCGGTCAATTTCTGGGATACCCTCTACTGGGGCGGTTTTGACAGCGCCGGCGACTGGGCGCAAAAAGGCTACGATGTGGTGATCACAGCCCGGATTACCTCTATCTGGATTTCCCGTACGAAGTGAATCCACTTGAGCGCGGTTATTACTGGGGCACCCGCTTCAGCGATGAACGTAAAATATTTGCCTTCGCGCCGGACAACCTGCCGCAGAATGCCGAAACCTCGACCGATCGCGACGGTAAATATTTCACGGCTAAATCGGATAAGCCGTGGCGCGGTGCCTATGGCATCTCGGCTCAGCTGTGGAGTGAAACCGTGCGCACCGACCCACAGATGGAATATATGATTTATCCCCGCCTGTTCGCCGTGGCGGAACGCAGCTGGCATCGCGCCAGTTGGGAGCTGGACTATCAGGCCGGACGCGAATTTATCGGCGGCCAGACCCGTCTGGTCGATCGGCACGCACTGCAGCAGGACTGGCAACGCTTCGCCAATCTGCTGGGACAGCGTGAGCTGGCGAAGCTGGATAAATCCGGTATCGGCTACCGCCTGCCGCAGCCTGGTGCGAAAATTATCAACGGCGTGCTGACGATGAACGTGGCGCTACCGGGCGTGACGCTGGAGTACAGCCTCGATAAGGGCAGCCACTGGCTGCGATATGATGCCATCCGACCGCCGGCGGTAAGCGGTGCGGTGCAGATCCGCTCGGTGAGTGCTGATGGCGAGCGTCACAGCCGGGTTGAAACGCTGTAAGGCACAGTGGTAGTTGAAGCGGTCAGCCTGCTGCCGGATCGGTATAGACCCGGAGCAGTGCGCCGCGATGAAAGGCCGCTCGGCATGAGATAAAAAAGGCCGACATGCGTCGGCCTGATATTTATGACAGCAGCTGCTCGTCGGAGGAGGCTATTGCCGCCTGCGGGCGACGCTCGATGATCATGGTTTGCGGCGTAGAGAGCATAATGCCCTCTTTACGCAGGCGGGTCAGAATATCAAACAGCAGGTCGCTCTTCGCCCCGGAGATCTGGCGCTGCCCGGCTACGTTGCCGGTCACGCTCAGCACAATCCCCTGCTGGGTCAGATCCTTAAACGACACCGACGGCTCTGGCGTATCCAGAATGCGTTCGTTTTCGTTATAGACCTCCAGCAGGATATCGCGAACTTTAGAAGGATCGATATCCAGCGGGAAGGTGAGCGTAATCGTTACCACACCCTGCGCATTACCCATGGTGGCGTTACGCACGTTCTGCGAGATGAACTGCGAGTTCGGCACGATAACGGTGGATTTATCACCTAGCTGGATCTCGGTGGCGCGCACGTTAATCCGGCGGATATCGCCTTCAATACCGCTGATGGTCACCAGATCGCCCACTTTCACCGGACGCTCGGTTAACAGAATCAGCCCCGAGATAAAGTTCTTCACAATCTCCTGCAGACCAAAACCGATACCGACCGACAGCGCACTGACAATCCACGCCAGTTTGTTCCACTGCAGCCCCATGATCGACAGAGTCAGCAGGATAATCAGCACGTAGCCAATGTTGCTGAACAACGTCACCAGCGACACCCGCATGCCAACATCCATGGTGGTTTTTGGCAGGAAATCATTGTCCAGCCAGCGGCGAATCGACCGCAGCACATAGATGCCGACCACCAGGCAGACCAGCGCATTGACCATATGCGCCGGAACAATATTCAGCGACTCCAGCCCTTTACCGCCCCAGAACTCAATCGCTTTTTGCAGCAGTTCAATCGGGGTCGAAGAGGCGAAAGTCCCGTTCAGCAGCGCCAGCACCACAAACAGCACCAGCACGGTTTTACCGAGGGCCGTCAGCAGGGTGGCGGTTTGTTGCAGATGGCGCTCGTTGATGTTCAGCGAGCTCTGGATGCGTCGTCCGGAGGAGTTACTGGTCGAAAACAGGCTTTCGCAGCCATCACTCAGCAGATGGCTGAGGAAATAGAACGAACCAAACAGCAGGCCGCACCAGATCACCTCATAACTCAGGAAGCGTGCCAGCGTTACGTAGCCAATAACCAGCGACAGCAGAATCGCCAGCGCCGTCAGGGTCAGGCCCATCTGAATCAGCCCGACCAGCGTCGATCGCGCTTCCGGCGGCGTGCCCGCCTGCGTCATGCGGCGGCGAACCCGGTTGGTGCGGATGCTGATCGCCAGCGCGGTGCTGCCAATCAGTAACGCCGTCAGGCCGTTAGCGAAGATAGTGGTGTTCAGGCTGGTGCCGACGCTGTAGTTAAACGCCTCCACCGTCTGGAAGATAAACACCAGTACGGCAGTGATCGGTGGGAAAGGCTTCAGCGCCATCGCCACTTCATTAGAGATAGTCGGCAGGCGCCAGCTTGGCCGGCGGGTAGACAGAAACGCGCGGCCCAGTCCGGCAATTAAACCGCAGAACACGCTAAGCTGAACCAGACGATCAACAAAATCCTGTACGTTATCTGACACGTCATCACGGCGGGTAAATGCCAGCGCGATAAAGTTGAAGGTCAGGACCACCGCCACCAGCGTGGTGATGGCAATCGCTGCCGCAAGGAAACTGCGACGCAACCGCCCTTCCGGCAATTTATGAATGCTGACCCAGGCAAGAAACTCTTCGCTGTAGCGGCGGCCAATCGTCATCACCAGCAGCGCTGCCAGTAGCCAGGCCACGCTGCCAAAACGCCAGCCCGGCTCCCACGACAGCGCCGCAGTATCCTGCAGCTCCTGCAGAAATTCGCTGATTTTCTCGCCGTCCAGATCCTGGCTGCTAAGCACCGGTGCCCAGAAACGCGGTCCGAGGATGCTGCCCGAGTTGAGCGCCAGCTGGCTCTTAAGCTGATCGCGACGCAGGTTAACGATTTGCGATGAGAGCATCAGCGCACCGTTTTTGATGCCCTCTGCCTGTTTGATCTGATCGTCAAGCTTGCTCTTCTGATTTTCCAGCGCATTACGCTTGCGCGTTACCTCCGGCGTCTCTTTCATGCCGCTGTCCGGCTTCGGTGCCGGTCCCAGCACCGCCAGTTGAGCATCAAGCTGCTGGCGATCGGGCAGCAGAGCCTGGCCCAGCGTGTCGGCGTTACCTGACAGCTCCAGCGCCATTTCATTCAGCTGTGTCAGCTTGCTTTCGCCGGTATCGCCCGAGATCTGGCTTTTGATTTTATCGAGGATCTTCTGCATCTTAGGCAGTTCGACCGCGGCGTTGAGCTTTGGTGGAGCATCTTGTTCTTGTGCGGCACTCGCCGCATCATCCGCCGCCTGCGACCACGCCGGGGCAAACGCCACCAGAGCCAGCATTAACAGCGCAAAAAGGGATCGTAGCTTAAACATATCAGTGAGATTCCAGCAGCATAATCAGGCGATCTACCCTCGCCATTCGCGCGTAGTGTAGGGCTTTGCAAGCGATGAAACTATAGGAATAGCGGGCAATTATTGTTCCGTATTCAGGCTGTTCCGGCCGCAACGGAAACCACGGGCCTCCGTTGCGGCTGGCGGGCGGATCACGGCGGTTGCGGCCGTGTCGCCCTCTGGTGCAGCCCAGAACATCACCGGAGCGCCTGAGGCGCTACACCGGCGCGGGTCTACTCAACCCCGGCACTGCTGGCACCATTGCTGGCAACCTGACCTGATTTCTGTTTTTTGTAGGCCAGCGCGGCAGCAGGAACGGGTGCAGCCTTGCCGGTTTCGATCCAGTCGCGCAGGCGGTTGGCATCGGCGAAGTGGGTATATTTACCAAAGGCGTCCAGCACCACCAGCGCCACCGGGCGATTGTTGATCATGGTGCGCATCACCAGGCAGTGTCCCGCCTCGTCGGTGTAACCGGTTTTGGTCAGCTGAATGCGCCAGTCATTTTTGTAAACCAGATGGTTGGTATTACGGAACGGCAGCGCGTAGCTCGGATGGGTAAATACCGCAGTTTCTTCTTTGGTGGTGCTGAGTGCGCCAAGCAGCGGATATTCCCGCGTTGCCTTCAGCAATTTAATCAGATCTTCAGCATTCGAGACGTTTTGCGTTGATAAGCCCGTCGGCTCAACGTAACGGGTATGTTTCATGCCCAGCGCGCGCGCTTTGGCGTTCATCGCCTGGATAAAGGCGTTATAACCGCCCGGATAGGCATGCGCCAGGCTGGCAGCGGCGCGGTTCTCCGACGACATCAGCGCCAGTAACAGCATATTGCGGCGGCTGATCTGGCTGTTGAGTTTGACGCGAGAAAACACCCCACGCATTTCCGGCGTCTGGCTGACATCGACCGTCAGCATTTCATTCATCGGCAGGTGCGCGTCCAGTACCACCATCGCGGTCATCAACTTAGTGATCGAGGCAATCGGCCTGACGCGATCCGGATGGCTGGAGAACAGCACTTTATTGGTGGTGAGATCGACAATCATCGCGCTGCCAGAGGCAATCTGCGGTTGCGCAATCGGCGCCATTTGCGACAGTGAAGTTGCCGCCTGCGCGGGGAGTGCGATCCCCTGCCCGGAAACGAGCAGCGCCAGCGAGAACAGAGTGAAACGAATTTTTGCAGGCATCACAGAAAAAAGACCCGGTTGAAATTGTGCGCTGTGTCAGACACAGGCCGCCGGCGTCAAGGCAGTCAGAGCGCGGGCTGGCAGCAGCATCATACGCTGAAGGTTAAGAAATTTCCTGGTGAGATTGTTTCCGGGCGTTAAAAAGCAGGCTGCCGTCAGACCGGCGGCAGCCGCAGATCAGAACAGGCGTGGTCCGTAACCCCACAGAATCACGGTCATCGCCAGTAACACTTCAAATACCAGCACGCCAATTGCCAGCGTTGAGCCGGAAAAACGCAGGCTCTCTTCACGGTCAATATTGAGGAACAGCGGAATGCCGATATAGAGCAGATAGCCGGTATACACCAGCGCTAAGGCACCCACCAGTACGCAGAGCCAGACCAGCGGATAGAGCGCCACCAGCCCGCTAAGAAACAGCGGCGTCGCAACGTAACCGGCAAACACGGTACAGCGCTGCACGCCTGGCCGTTGCGGATAATTACGGGCCATCCAGTGGATTACCCGGCCCATCACCGCGACGCCACCAAGAATAATCAGATAGAACAGAATACCCAGCCCGATCCCGGTCGCCAGATTCAGTTGCACAAACTGCCCCTCGCCCAGGTTCCAGCCCAGCTGGGTAGTGCCGATAAAGGCGCAGATAACCGGAACGGCCGCCATCAGCAGGACATGGTGGGTGTAATGGTGCGAGACGCTCTCATTCTCTTGCTTGATATGGCGCATTTCCTGATTCGGATGCGCCAGAAGTCCCCAGACATGGTTCATACAGTCACTCCTCTGATGCAAAGGGCTGCCCGGAACGGCAAGAGGGTCTCTGAGGGCAGCGACACTTCAAGTATAAACGGCAGTACAACTTTCGTGGCGGCTGGGCAAAAAAACAGCAAAAATAAGCGCAGTGGCGGTCGGCGGGCGGAAGCGAAGCCAAATCGCGTATAGACTTAAGCAAACAGCCATAAACAGGGAGTGCCATTTTGCATTTGGATATCAACGGATTAATTACCCAGTACGGGTATCTGGCGCTGCTGATTGGGTGTATCGCCGAAGGGGAAACCTTTACCCTGCTCGGCGGTGTCGCCGCACATGAGGGACTGCTGCACTATGCTGGCGTGGTGGTGGCCGCGATGGCCGGCGGCATCATCGGCGATCAGTTGCTCTACTGGATTGGTCGCCGCTACGGTGCGCGCATTCTGCGGCGGCTTAAAAAACATCAGGATAAGGTGGTCAAGGCTAACCGGCTGATCAAGCGCCGGCCGAGCCTGTTTGTGATTGGGGTGCGCTTTATGTATGGCTTCCGCCTGATTGGCCCGATCATCATCGGTGCCAGCCGCCTCAATCCGATGAAATTTTTCATTCTCAACGTGATTGGGGCGGCAATCTGGGCACTGATTTTCGTCACCCTCGGCTACTTTGCCGGCGGCATCATCGCTCCGTGGCTGCACAAACTGGATCAGCACCTTAAACATCTGCTGTGGCTGGTCGGTGCCATTGTGTTTGCCTTTGTGCTGCGCTGGGTGATCCGCCGCTGGCATAACCGTCGGGCCGATCAGTAACCTTTAAACTGCGGATTCGCCAGCATGAACCCGCCATCGATGATAAACGACTGGCCGGTGGTGTAGGTCGCCCACTCGGAGCAGAGCCAGGCCACCATGCTGGCAATTTCGTGGGTGTCACCGGGACGGCCAGCCGGAATTTCCGGCATCTTCACCTGGTGCGCATCCTCATCGGTCATCTTGTTCATCGGCGTGGCGATAGCGCCGGGTGCCACCGCATTGACCAGAATGTTGTGCGGCAACAGGCTCAGCGCCATCGATTTGGTCAGGCCGCCGGCCGCATGTTTTGCCGCCGTATAGGCCACCGAACCGGGCAGCGGCGTATGCTCATGCACCGAAGTGATATTGATAATGCGTCCGCCTTCGCCCTGCTCAACCATCTTGCGGGCAGCAATCTGGCCGCAGACAAACACGCCATCGACATCCACTGCGAAGGTTTTACGCCAGTCTTCATAGGTGACATCGAGGAAATCCGCTTTGAAATTGGCACCGGCATTGTTTACCAGCACATCGATCCGGCCAAACTTATCGATCAGCTGTTGCAGTGACTGACCGCCCCGTTCAGGGTCAGCCAAATCGAGCTGAATAATTTCGGCACGCCGGCCAATCTCCCGCACCCGCTGTGCGGTGCGCTGCGCGCCCTCTTCGTCTGAACGCCAGGTGATACCAATATCGAAGCCCTGCTCTGCCAGCATTTCGGCGCAGCGGCTGCCAATGCCTGAGTCTGATGCGGTGATAATAGCGACTTTGCTCTGGGATGTGGTCATAACGGCCTCCTTTAGGAAAGTGTCATCACCAGTATAACCGTCCTGAAAAATTCGCCCGCCGTCAGCGCCCCTTCGATTAATCAGACGCTGATCCGATCGCTACGCTGAATTAACCCTCTGTGCCAGGCCGCCGCCGACGCTGCCGCCTCGACTATAGTTAGCAATGACACTAACAGGGAGACCAGGATGAGTAAGGTAAAACGCAAGATTGAGGACCACGGCGTGATTGGCGATTTGCGCACCTGCGCGCTGGTCGCCAATGACGGTACTATCGATTATCTCTGCTGGCCTGAACTCGACAGCCCTTCGGTCTTTTCCGCGCTGCTCGACAGTGATGACGCCGGGCTTTTCTCTCTGGCCCCGGACTGGCAGGACGTGCGCCGTCAGCAGCTCTACCTGCCCGATACCAACATTTTACAGACCCGCTGGCTGGGCGATGAGGGCGTGGCCGAAATCACCGATTACATGCCGATTTGCGATGATGATGCCAAACTGCCGCGGCTGATCCGGCGGGTAAAAATGGTGCGTGGTAAAGCGCGATTCACCATGCTTTGCTCACCCCGTCACGACTACGCCCGGGCGCAGACCCGCGCCGAAGTGCAGCGCGGCTGTATCGATTTTCATGCCGAAGGCCAGCCCTCGCTGCGCCTGGCCGCCACCGTGGTGATGACGCTGGAAGAGAACAGCGCCACCGCCAGTTTTATCCTGCAGGCCGGCGAGCATGCTGAATTTGAATTTGGCAGCGTCAACGATGCGCACATTGAAGCGCTCTCCACTGAACACTGTTTCGAACAGACGCTGAATTACTGGCGTCGCTGGAGCGCCCGCAGCACCTATCAGGGCCGCTGGCGCGAGATGGTACAGCGTTCCGCCCTGGCGCTTAAGCTGCTGACCTCGCATCGCCACGGTTCGATTGCCGCCGCCGCCACTTTTGGCTTGCCGGAAGAGCTGGGTGGCGAGCGCAACTGGGATTATCGCGCCTCGTGGATCCGCGACGCCTCATTCAGCATGTACGCTCTGATGCGTCTTGGTTACGTCGATGAAGCCAAACATTTTACCCAATGGGTCGGACGCTGCGTCGAAAACAGCCATCACGATGAGATGCGCCTGCAGGTGATGTACCGGCTGGACAGCGGCACCGAACTGCATGAAATGGAGTTGCTCAATCTGTCGGGCTACGGCGATTCACGCCCGGTGCGGATCGGCAATGATGCGTGGCAGCAGACCCAGCTGGATATTTATGGCGAACTGATGGATGCGGTCTATCTCGCCAATAAATATGGCGAAGCTATTTCACAACGCGGCTGGCTGCACGTCACCCAAATGATCGACCGGCTGTGCGACAACTGGAATCAGCCGGATGCCGGTATCTGGGAGATGCGCGGCCAGCCGGAGCATTTTCTTCACTCACGGCTGATGTGCTGGGTGGCGATGGACCGCGCGCTGCGTCTCGGCATGAAGCGATCGTTACCGATGCCGTATGAGCGCTGGGATCGGGTGCGCCGCGAGATCCGCGAAGATATCTGGGCCAACTTCTGGAACAGCGAGCGCGGCCACTTCTCCTCTACCCGTCACGGCGATCATCTTGATGCGTCGATGCTGCTGATGCCGCTGGTGCGTTTTGTCGGCGCGACCGATCCCGACTGGATTGCCACGCTGGATGCCATCAAAGCCAATCTGGTCAGCGACGGCATGGTGCGGCGCTACAACATTGATGAAACGCCGGCTGACGGTCTGCAAGGATCGGAAGGCTCGTTTGGCGCCTGCTCCTTCTGGTATGTCGAATGCCTGGCGCGCGCTGGCCGGATTCAGGAGGCGCATTTCGAATTTGAAAAGCTGCTGAGCTACGCCAGTCCGCTTGGACTCTACGCCGAAGAGTTCGACAGCCGCGGACACGCTTTGGGCAATACGCCGCAGGCGCTGACCCATCTGGCGTTAATCAGTGCCGCCTTTTTCCTGAACCGTAAACTCAGTGGCGAGGTGACGTTGTGGCAGCCGTGAGTGCGGCTTTTTACGGCGGTAAGCGGCTGAAAAATGCCGATATAACACGGTAAGTTACGTAAAGTATTTCAGGCAGGTTAAAATCCTGATTCACATCGTCAGATTAATGAACATATAATGCGCAGCAGGTCACATTGGCCAGCATGGGTTCGACACATTGACAAGCCTGAAACATGGCGATAAAGACTTGTAAAATATGAAAATGAGCATTCGCGCGTTCGCTTCAATCGCATTGGCTTTGGCGGCGTTTAGCCAGTCAGCCTTTGCTGTGGTTTACCCGTTACCGCCGGCCAACAGCCGATTGATCGGGGAAAATATCGAGATTACTGTTCCTGAGGACAGCAAGTTGCCGCTGGAAGCCTTTGCGGCGCAGTACCAGATGGGCCTCAGCAACATGCTGGAAGCCAATCCGGGGGTTGACGTTTATCTGCCAAAGGCTGGCAGTAAAATGATCATCCCACAGCAGCTGATCCTGCCTGACGCACCGCGCGAAGGTATTGTGATTAACAGCGCTGAGATGCGTCTCTATTACTACCCGAAAGGCAGCAAAACCGTGGTGGTGTTGCCGATTGGTATCGGTGAACTGGGTAAAGATACCCCGATCAACTGGACCACAACGGTAGAACGTAAGAAAGATGGCCCGACCTGGACGCCAACCAAAGCGATGCACGCAGAATATGCGGCGCGCGGCGAGAATCTGCCTGCGGTGTTCCCGGCCGGTCCGGACAACCCGATGGGGCTGTATGCGCTCTATATCGGCCGTCTGTACGCGATTCACGGTACCAATGCCAACTTCGGTATTGGTCTGCGTGTCAGCCACGGTTGTGTGCGTCTGCGTGCCGAGGACATCAAATGGCTGTACCAGAATGTGCCGGTCGGGACACGCGTACAGTTCGTTGATCAGCCGGTCAAAGCCACCGTTGAGCCAGACGGATCGCGTTATGTTGAAGTACATAACCCGCTGTCGACCACCGAAGAGCAGTTCAACTCACGTGAACTGGTGCCGATTACGCTGACGCAGGCTGTCAGCAAAGTGCTGGTAGACGCCAGTGTCAATCAGGACCAGGTGAACGGTGCCATTCAGGGCCGTACCGGTATGCCGGTAAAAGTGAACGGTGTGGAGAACAACATCCAGACCGCGCCGGTTGACGTGCCAGAGAACCCGCAGGCTGCGCCACAGGAGCAGCCGATGACGCCGGTGACTTCGCAAGGGGCTAACACCGACGCCGCGCAGCCACAGCAGCCCGCCGCTGCCCCTGCGCCAGCCACGGCCGATAACCCGTCGTAATCGCCGTTACGCTCACCGAAGCAGCGCCTGTCGCTGGCTTTTTTATTGCCTGCGTTAGCGGTTTTTTTCGTTGCTCTCCTTCCCCGCCTCCCGATTACCCACCGCCCGCTGAGCCTGTCGCCGCGCCCGATCGCCCGCCAGTCCGTCATGTTACTGTCATACAAAGCGCGTATCACACTGCGTTGTACCGGTGCAAATCAGCATCCGGCATCAGCAACTCGAGGTACACCATGAGCGAAAACAGTCTCTCTTCTTCCTCATCGACCCGGCGCCCTGATTTCAACGGCAAAAGCAGCCGCTTTAGCAAGCCGCTGTTTTTCATTCTGCTGGTGGCCGGGCTGGCCTTTGCTGGCCTGAATCTGGTCAATGATGTTGAACAAACCAACATGCCGGTGACCAGCTATCTGCCGTTCTTTTTGCTGGGACTGGCGCTGCTGATCGCGCTGGGCTTTGAGTTCGTCAACGGCTTTCACGATACCGCCAACGCCGTCGCCACGGTGATCTATACCCATTCACTGACCCCAGGCACCGCAGTGATCTGGTCCGGCATCTGTAATTTCCTTGGCGTGCTGCTCTCCAGTGGCGTGGTCGCTTTTGGCATCATTTCCCTGCTGCCGGTCGAGCTGATTCTGCAGGCCAGCAGCGGCAACGGCTTTGCCATGGTTTACGCCCTGCTGTTCTCGGCGATTATCTGGAACCTTGGCACCTGGTATTTCGGTCTGCCCTCCTCCTCTTCGCATACCCTGATTGGTTCTATTATCGGCGTCGGCGTAGCGAATGCGATGCTGCACGGCCGCAGCGGCCTGAGCGGGGTCGACTGGGATCAGGCGCTGAAGGTCGGCTATGCGCTGCTGCTGTCGCCGGTGGTCGGGTTTGTCTGCGCCGGGCTGCTGCTGTGGGCGATGAAGCTGTTTATCCGCAATCGCCAGCTCTATAGCGCGCCGCAAAACGACCAGCCACCGCCGGTCTGGATCCGCGGCCTGCTGATCCTGACCTGTACCGGCGTCTCCTTTGCGCACGGTTCAAACGACGGTCAGAAAGGAATGGGGCTGATTATGTTGATCCTGGTCGGCACCATGCCGATCGCTTACGCCCTCAACCGATCGCTGCCCGCCGATCAGATCCCGCGCGTCGCGGCATTAACCGAAGTCACCGAACATCAGCTGCTGCAACTGCAGCCGGCCGCGCCTCAGCCGCCGGCCGCCCGCGACGTGCTGATCGGGTTTGTTGGCAGCAGTCAGTTCAATCCCAACGTGTTACCGGCGCTGGCGATGACGCTCAGCGAGATTGGTGACCAGATCCGCCGCTACGGATCGATGGAAAATATCCCGGCACAGTCGGTAGCCAACACCCGTAACCAGATGTACCTGGCGTCGGAGTCGATCAAGCACCTGCAAAGTGCCGAAGTGAAGCTGCCGGAGGAGACCGAACGTAACCTGAAAGCGGTCAAAACCGAGCTGGACAGCGCCACCCGCTTTATTCCGATGTGGGTAAAAGTGGTGGTGGCGATTGCGCTGGGGCTGGGTACCATGGTCGGCTGGCGACGGATTGTGGTGACGGTGGGCGAACGGATTGGTAAAACCCACCTCAGCTATGCTCAGGGGGCCAGCGCCGAGCTGGTGGCGATGGCGACCATTGGCGCTGCAGATGCCTTTGGCCTGCCGGTTTCCACCACCCACGTGCTGTCGTCGGGCGTGGCCGGTACCATGGCGGCCAACCGTTCCGGTTTGCAGCTATCGACGCTGCGTAATCTGGCTATCGCCTGGGTGCTGACGCTGCCGGTGTCAATTATGCTCTCCGCCCTGCTCTATTGGCTGTTTATTCATCTCTGACAGCCTGACACCGGCTGGCGCTTAGCCTGCCCGCCGGTTTTGCCAGTAAAGCCGCAGCGTAATCAACAGCGCACCCAGCACCATTAGCGCTGCCGCCAGATAAACCGACTGCATTCCCCAGTGACCAATGAACAGTCCGGCCACCGGACCGGTCAGCCCGAGGCCCAAATCAAGAAAGGCGGAATAAGTGCCCAGTGCCGATCCCTGATCCTGACGCTCGACCCGTTTGACCGCCTCGACGCCGAGCGCCGGAAACACCAGCGAGAAGCCGCAGCCGGTGAGAAAGGCGCCCGCCCCGACCAGCCAGGCACTGTCGGCCTGCCAGATGATGAGCAGCCCCAGACACTCCAGCAGAAAAGAGAACAGCGAAACCTGCAGCCCGCCAAACTGGGTGATAAACCGGCCAAAGCCGAGGCGCACCAGCACAAAGCCGAGACTAAACACCGACAGCGCGTAGGCCGCACCCTGCCAGTCACGGCTGGCAAAATAGAGGGTAATAAAGGTGGCGATGACGCCGAAACCGATGGTGCCACAGCCGAGCGCCAGGCCATACAGCCAGACGCGGGAGAAGACCCGGTGAAACGGAATTCGTTCGCCAACGCTGACGGTGACCGCCGGTTTGCGGCTGGCCATCAGGTAGCCGCCTATCCCCATCAGCGCAATCAGTCCGGCAAAGCCGCTCATGCCAAATCCGCTGTTGAGCATCACCCCAAGCGGCGCGCCAATCGCCATGGCCAGATAGGTGGCGACGCCGTTCCACGAGATGACGCGTGCGGTCTGCAGCGGGCCAACGATATTCATGCCCCACAGGGTTGAGCCGGTGCTGCTGAAGCTTTCGCCGACGCCGAGAAACAGCCGCCCCAGCGCCAGCAGCGCCAGACTCAGCCACGGCCATTCGCTCAGCAGCGCAGCAATAATGGTCAGTACGCCGCTCATGCCGCAGCAGAGTAATCCCAGCATCACCACCCGTTTTGGACCGAGGCGATCGGCCAGCCGGCCCGACTGCGGACGACTGAGTAAGGTGGCAAAATATTGAATGCTGATGATCAGCCCGGCGACAAACGAACTGAACCCGAGGTGATTTTTGACAAAGCCTGGCAGTACCGCCAGCGGTAGTCCAACGGAGAGATAGCAGAAGAAGGTGAAAACAATGACGGAGAGGATACGTTTATTGAGCTGGCTGTTGCTCAATACGGCGACATCAGACATAGCAGGCTTGTAAGGTAGAGGAAATTTTCCCCACTATACCGTCAGGCTGCTAACGGGTCGCCTGATTTTTTATCACAAACCATGAACAACAGCGTGACAATCGATGGCGCGGGCAATCGTATCTGAGGATTTTAACGCGCGGATTTCACTGAATAAACCCTCGGCTTCGCCGTAGGCTTTGCGCAGATAACCGAGCCACTGTTTGATGCGCGCAACGTGATACAAGCCGGTATCACCCTGCTTTTCGAGACGGGTATATTTTTGCAGTAATTTCACTACCTCAGGCCAGGCCATCGGCGGTTCATTATATTTTACTACCCGACTGAGATTGGGGATGTTCAGGGCACCACGGCCCAGCATCACCGCATCACAACCGGTAATACGCAGACAGTCCTGTGCGCTTTGCCAGTCAAAAATCTCGCCGTTGGCGATCACCGGAATCCGCAGCCGCTGGCGAATATCACCAATCGCCTGCCAGTTGATGGCGTCCGCACGGTAGCCATCTTCTTTGGTCCGGCCGTGTACCACCAGTTCGCTGGCTCCCGCCTGCTGAACCGCGTCGGCAATCTCCAGACTGCGGGCGCTGGAATCCCAGCCAAGCCGCACTTTGACCGTCACCGGTAACGCTGCCGGTACCGCTGCACGCATTGCTTTCGCACCGCGATAAATCAGATCGGGATCTTTGAGCAGGGTCGCCCCGCCGCCGCTGCCGTTGACCAGCTTTGAGGGACAGCCGCAGTTGAGGTCGACACCCCACGAGCCGAGTTCCACCGCACGAGCGGCGTTCTCTGCTAACCATTCGGGATGCTGCCCCAGCAGCTGCAGACGCACCCGCGTGCCGGATGGCGTGCGGCTGCCATGATGCAGCTCGGGGCAGAGACGGTAGAAGGATTTTACCGGCAGCAGTTGATCGACCACGCGCAAAAACTCGGTAATGCAGAGATCGTAGTCGTTCACTTCCGATAACAGCTGGCGCACCAGCGAATCAAGCACGCCCTCCATCGGCGCCAGTAAAACCCTCATACTCAGACGTTTCCGGTACGCTTCGCTGCCGGACGACGCGGACGGGCAGCAGGCCGGTCACCCTGTGGAGCAGGCTGGCTCTGACGACGCGCCTGAGGACGCTTTTCGCCGGATGAGCGTGGCGCACCGGCACCTTGTCCACCCTGACCACGACCCCGACCGCCGCCGCCGGCACCGCCACGCGACTGCTGCTGACGGCCGTTGATGATCGGCTCAGCTTTAATGCTCGGATCGGGCTCGTAACCGGCAATCGCCAGGCGTGGGATCTCACGCTTCAGCAGACGCTCGATGTCACGCAGCAGTTTATGTTCGTCAACGCAGACCAGCGATAACGCCACACCGGTAGCCGCGGCCCGACCGGTACGACCGATACGGTGGACATAATCTTCGGCGACGTTAGGCAGCTCGTAGTTCACTACGTGCGGCAGCTCTTCAATATCAAGGCCACGCGCTGCGATGTCGGTCGCAACCAGCACACGAATGCCGCCGGACTTAAAGTCGGCCAGCGCACGGGTACGGGCACCCTGACTTTTATTGCCGTGGATAGCGGCGGCGGTGATGCCATCTTTACCCAGCTGCTCAGCAAGGTGGTTTGCGCCGTGCTTGGTACGGGTAAAGACCAGCACCTGCTGCCAGTTACCTTCGCCGATCAGCTGCGACAGCAGTTCCCGCTTACGCTTCTTATCCACGAAGTGAACCTGTTGCGCCACCTGCTCTGAAGCGGTGTTGCGACGTGCCACTTCCACCAGCTCCGGATTGGTCAGCAGTTTCTCGGCCAGCCCTTTGATCTCGTCAGAGAAGGTGGCGGAGAACAGCAGGTTCTGGCGTTTGGCCGGCAGACGCGCCAGCACGCGACGGATATCGTGGATGAAGCCCATATCGAGCATGCGATCCGCTTCATCCAGCACCAGCACTTCGACCTGAGACAGGTCAACCGCGTTCTGTTGCGCCAGATCCAGCAGACGACCCGGGGTCGCAACCAGAATATCGACGCCGCCACGCAGTTTAAGCATCTGCGGATTGATGCTGACGCCGCCGAACACCACCAGCGAACGCAGCGGCAGATACTTGCTGTATTCACTGACGTTCTCGCCCACCTGCGCCGCCAGTTCACGGGTCGGGGTGAGGATCAACGCCCGTACCGGACGACGACCGCGCACCGCGCCCGCGTTGGCAGAGAGTTTTTGTAATAACGGTAAGGTAAAGCCGGCCGTTTTGCCGGTGCCGGTCTGGGCACTCGCCAGCAGATCGCGGCCTGCCAGCACCACAGGAATCGCCTGGCGCTGGATAGGTGTAGGTTCGCTGTAGCCTTGTTCGGCAACAGCGCGCAAAATATCGGCACTCAGGCCGAGAGAGTCAAAAGACATTAAGTGTTTTACTCCGGTCCGCTCTGGCCGTGATTCACGGTGTAGTTTTCAGAGGGATAGTGACGCCAGCTGGGGCTAACGCGTGAAAAGGGCACAAACTACGATGCGTAAGCGGGCGAGTGTAACAGCTTTAACCGCAGTGTGCGAGATAGCTCACATTTCCTGACATAACTTATCTCGATGAGAAACAGCAGGACCGGCCTGAATGCGGAGTCATAAACAGGAAGGCCACCTTGCGGTGGCCTTCAACTTAGCTACGTTTTTTCTCAATGCGCCGCGGCGGCTCTTTCGCCAGCAGCGACACCAGCGCCGGACCCAGCAACATCACTACGCCAAGCGAGGCCAGCAGCAGGTTGTTGTGGAATATCCGCGACACCAGAAACAGTGTCATCATGGCCGCGCCAAAGTAGTAAGTGGTGGTCGCTTCTTCAAGATAATCACCGAGAGTACGTAAACGGGCAGTGCGTTGCGTAACCAGCATGGCGATAAACACCAGCGCATACGTGGCCACCAGCGTGCTGCAGACATCGACCAGTGCTTTATGTTTCCAGCCCCAGATCAGCGCAGCAATCACCAGTAAATGCATCGCAATGTGCACATACGTCTGACCCGTGATGATTTGAATACGATTAGACCATTTCATTCAATTCTCCTGGCAGACCCAACAGGTCGCCCAAGTGCTACCGGCACAAGCCGGAAACGGTTTCCTCAATGTAAAACAATTTTCGGATAACGCCTTAATTATCGCCCTTCCTCACCACCCATTTGTGACAAAGACTACACTTTGATTCTATTGATGATGAAAAGGAGTGCGTCGCGAGTATGCCACAAAACCAGCAAGGATTTTCAATTAAAGTCCTGACGATCAATACACACAAGGGTTTCGCCCCTTTTAATCGCCGCTTCATCCTGCCGGAATTGCGTGACGCTGTACGCGCCACTTCGGCGGATGTGGTATTTCTGCAGGAGGTGATGGGCACCCACGCCATCCATCCTCTGCACCATGAAAACTGGCCTGACTCACCACACTATGAGTTTCTCGCTGACACCATGTGGAACGATTACGCCTACGGACGCAACGCGGTCTATCCGGAGGGCCACCACGGCAATGCCGTGCTGTCGCGCTTTCCGATCAGCGAATATGAAAACCGGGATATTTCGGTCGCGGGCAGTGAAAACCGCGGCATGCTGCATTGTCAGATCGCCCTGCCCGAGCCCCATGGCACCCTGCATGTGATCTGCGTGCATCTGGGACTGAAAGAGTCGCATCGCCATGCACAGATGAAAATGCTGTGCGATATGGTCTCTTCGCTGCCGGCCGATGCGCCGGTGGTGGTGGCCGGCGATTTCAACGACTGGCAGCGACGCGCCAACCAGATTTTAAAGCAGGGTGCAGGTCTGAAAGAGGTATTTAGCATGAAAACCGGACGCCCGGCGCGCACTTTCCCGGCGCGCTTTCCGATTCTGCGGCTCGACCGCATCTATGTCCGCAACGCCACGGTCAGTCATCCGTGGACGCTGCCGCGTAAACCCTGGTCGCATCTCTCCGATCATGCGCCGCTAGCCGTGGAGATTCACCTATGAATTTTCACTGGCAAGAAGGTAACAAGCTGCGCCTGCTGGAGAATGGCGAGGAGTTTTTCCCGCGGGTCTTCGGGGCGATTCAGCGCGCCGAACGCACCGTGCTGCTGGAAACGTTCATTCTGTTTGAAGATGAGGTCGGTAACGCGCTGCATCGCGAACTGCTGGCCGCAGCACAGCGCGGTGTGCGGGTAGAAGTGATGGTTGACGGCTACGGCTCGCCCGATCTCTCCGATAAGTTCGTCAACAGCCTGACCGGCGCCGGGGTGCGTTTTATCTATTACGATCCGCGCCCGCTGGTGATGGGAATGCGCACCAACGTTTTCCGCCGCCTGCATCGTAAAACCGTGGTGGTGGATGAGGTGGTCGCCTTCGTTGGCGGGATCAACTTCTCGGCTGAGCACAACAGTGACTATGGTCCGGAAGCCAAGCAGGATTACGCGGTGCAGGTCAAAGGTCCGGTGGTCGGTGATATTGCCCGCTATCTGCAACAGGCGATCGGCAGCGAACAGGCTACCCGCCGCTGGTGGGGATCGCGATCGCATCGCCCGGCGGTCAACGCCACGCCGGGCGACGCTCAGGTGCTCTATGTCTATCGCGATAACGACGACCACCGTGACGACATCGAAATGCACTATCTGGAGATGCTGCGCGAGGCCAAACGGGATGTGATTATCGCCAACGCCTACTTCTTCCCCGGCTACCGGTTGCTGCGTGAAATGCGCAATGCGGCCCAGCGCGGGGTGCGCGTCAGGCTGATTGTGCAGGGCGAACCCGATATGCCGATTGTTAAAGTCGGGGCTGAACTGCTCTACAACTATCTGGTCGATGCCGGGGTGGAGGTCTACGAATATTGCCGTCGTCCGCTGCACGGCAAGGTGGCGGTGAAGGACGATCACTGGGCGACCGTCGGCTCCAGTAATCTCGATCCGCTCAGCCTGTCGCTTAACCTCGAAGCTAACCTGATTATCCACGACCGCCAGTTTAACCAGACCTTACGCGACAACCTTGAAGCGTTGCTGGCCAGAGATTGCCAGCGGGTACAGGACGACCGCCTGCCGCCGCGTAACTGGTGGCAACTGAGTAAGAGCGTGGTGGTGTTCCACTTCCTGCGTCACTTCCCGGCCATCGCGGGCTGGTTACCTGCCCACACGCCGCTGCTGGCGCAGGTCGATCCGCCAGTTCAACCGGAAATGGAGACACAAGATCGCGTTGAAGCCGATAACGAAGGAGCGAAACCCTGATGGCGAAAAAGCATCCACGCTGGCAACTGGCGAAAAAAATCCTCACCGTGCTGTTCTTCATTGCGGTCATTGTGCTGCTGGTGGTCTATGCGCGGAAGGTGAACTGGGAAGATGTCTATGATGTGATCGTCAACTACAACCGGTTTGTGGTGCTGACCGCCGCCGCCCTGGTGGTGATCAGTTACCTGGTTTATGGCTGTTACGATTTGATTGGCCGCGCCTACTGCGGCCACAAGCTGGCGAAACGTCAGGTAATGCTGGTCTCATTTATCTGTTACGCCTTCAACCTGACGCTAAGTACCTGGGTCGGCGGCGTGGCGATGCGTTACCGGCTCTATTCACGCCTGGGCCTCGACAGCGGCACCATAACCCGCATCTTTTCGCTGAGTATTGCCACCAACTGGCTGGGTTACATCCTGCTGGCTGGCGTGGTATTCAGCGCCGGCATGGTGTCGATCCCCAGCGGCTGGTTTATTGGTGAAACCACCCTGCGGCTGATTGGCGTGCTGTTGCTGGTGCTGGTGGCGGTCTTCCTGTGGGCCTGCGCCTTCTCAAAACGTCGCCGCTGGACGGTGAAAGGTCAGACGCTACAGCTGCCTTCGCTGCGAATGGCGCTGTTTCAGTTTGCCGTTTCCTGCGCCAACTGGATGGTGATGGGCACGATTATCTGGCTGTTGCTGGGACGCGACGTCGGCTATCCGATGGTGCTGGGGGTGTTGCTGATCAGCAGTATCGCCGGGGTGATTATTCATATTCCGGCCGGGATTGGGGTACTGGAAGCGGTGTTCCTGGCGCTGCTCAGCGGACAGCATACGTCGCACGGCGCCATTATTGCCGCCCTGCTGGCCTATCGCGTGCTCTACTTTATTTTACCGCTGCTGCTGGCGCTGGTGCTCTATCTGGTACTGGAGAGTCGGGCCAAACATCTGCGGCATAAAAACGAGCAGAAGCTTCAGAAGTCCCAGTGAAATGAAACAGGGAAAGGCGCAACCTGAGCGCCTTTCCCTGCTTTCAGAGATAACCTTAACGACGGTTGCCGAAAATGCGCAGCAGCATCAGGAACAGGTTAATAAAGTCCAGATAGAGGGTTAATGCCCCCATAATCGAGTAACGACGCAGGTTCTCTGTATCGCGCGCGTCAATCTGCTCGCCAATATTCTTCAGCTTCTGGGTGTCATAAGCGGTTAAGCCGACAAACACCACCACGCCGATATAGGTAATGGCCCACATCAGCGCCGGACTTTTCAGCCAGAAATTCACCAGCGACGCCAGCACGATGCCGATCAGCGCCATAAACAGCAGGCTGCCAAAGCGGCTCAGGTCACGTTTGGTGGTGTAGCCATAAAAACTCATCGCACCAAACATACCGGCGGTGACGAAGAAGGTGCTGGCAATCGACGAATAGGTGTAGACCAGAAAAATACTCGCCATGGTGACGCCAGTCAGCGCCGAATAGAGCATAAACAACCCGGTGGCGACCGCGCCGCTCAGGCGATGTACCATGCCGGAGAGGAAGAAGACCAGCGCCAGCTGCGCGATAATCAGCCCAAAGAAGGTGATACGGTTAGCAAACACCAGCTCCATTACCGCTGGAGTCCGCGCGGCAAACCAGGAGACAAACGCTGTCAGTAACAGACCGCAGGTCATCCAGCCATACACCTGGGACATATAGGCTTGCAGCCCACGTGACGCAGGTTGAACAATTGAGTCATTTTGTGGATATCGGTCCATGATGCACCTCTTGTTGAACGGATTAGGACGAGCTCCGCGCACGGAGCCTGACTAAGTGTGGCACAGCCCGACTCAACTGCGCCACAACATCACCGCTAACGACGTGACAGACACTGCTGATAGCGGCTATCGACCCGCTGAGCGAACCAGGCGGTGGTCAGATTGCGGGTAATTTTCGGGCTTTCCAGCTTGATGCCCGGCAGCATTTCACGCGGCAGTCGGCGACCCGCCATTTTATCGGCCAGGGTGAATACCTGCCGCCACAGCGTGCTGTCGCTGAACTCCGCCTTCTCCCCTTTCTCAAGATCGCGGCGGATCTCGCTGTCGCTCATATCAATCTGCTTCGCCAGGGTGCGTACCGCCAGCTCGGTGCTGCCTGCCTTCTCGCTGCCGTAAAGAATCAGATCGCCATCCAGCGTCAGCTTCATGCCGGTCGCCCGCGCCACTGCGGCCTGGAATGCGGCATTGCGGCTGGCATACCAGCCGGCGTTGAAGTCGGCAAAACGGTAAAGCGGCTGGCTGTAATCAGCCGGATAGCCCAGCAGATGCAGGGTTCCGAAGTAGATCCCGCCGTGACGGGTAAAGACTTCGCGGCGGATTGAGCCATCAATCGGCCACGGATAGCCTTTGGCATGGGCTTCCGCAAAGGCGATGCTGACCTGCATCGGCCCGCCGGTATGGATCGGATTAAGATTGCCAAACAGCGTCTGTCCCATCGGCACCATATCGATTAAGTCATCAAAAATATCGCTCAGTTCCTTCTCGCTGCGCACCTTATCCAGACGGGCGGCGTAGCTCTCGCCGTTCGATGATTTAATCATCAGCGCGGTACGTACCACAAATGCCGGCACGTGTACCTTCGCTGCCCGGCGATTAATCTCGCCCCAGGCAATTTTGGGCAGGCCCGGCACGGCGGCTTCGGCGCTGAAATTGGTCTCCTGATCCGCCACTGCAATCACCGCACACAGGTTGCTGGTGCTCGGGTCGAGCTGCTGGGTGCGAAAAGAGGTGTAGATGTCGTCAGCCCAGTCCGCTTTATTGCTGACGTGGGCCGGCAACAGCCGCTGGATTTGCGCTTTGACATCGGCGGGCTGCCGGACCGGCGCCTCGGGCGTTTTCTTGCTGCTACAACCTGCCAGCACCAGCGCGGCGACCAGCGTCAGACGTTGCAGACTTGGGGTAAATGACATACCTGTCCTCGGAATCAATCAAAGCTCTACTCTACCATTGCCGCCATTTTACAGGCAGGTCTGATTTTCTGAACTAAGGTTACCTTTTTTACCGTTAAAGGAATTTACGATGTTAAAACTCTGGCCGATCGCGGCGCTCAGCCTGCTGTTAGCGGGATGCGGTGCCAATAACTCCCCTGCAAAAGTACAGTCGCCGGGTGCCCCTACCTCTTCGTCACTCAAACTGCTGGAAACCGGCGCTGAGGTGATGCAGTCCCGTCCTCCGATCGACGCCATCAATACCTATCTCGACGGCTTCCATTTTTATAACGGCGATCAGAACGGTCAGATGGAGGCGCACCACTATGTGACGGTGCTGAATGAGGATGTGATGCAGGCGGTGATTTATGACGGCAATACCCGCGATGCGCGCCTGATGGGCGTGGAGTACATTATCAGCGAGCGGCTGTATAAAACCCTGCCGCCGGAAGAGAAAAAGCTGTGGCACAGCCATCAGTACGAAGTGAAATCAGGCACGCTGATCGCGCCCGGCTTACCGGAAGCCGCCGATCACGCGCTGATGAAGCGCATCGTTAATACCTACGGCAAGACCTGGCACACCTGGCATACCGATCGCGACAAGACCCTGCCAATCGGCATTCCGGCCCTGATGATGGGCTTTACCGCTGACGGGCAGATGGATTCACGCCTGCTGGCCGATCGCGACCGGCGCTTTGATGTCGACAGTAAGAAAATTCGTGCTCAGCGGGCGGATATTGTGGCGCATCCGGCCGAACCGGGGGCCAATGCCTGGCAACAGGGCGAGGTGATTCAGCTGCAGCGCACCCACGGCGGCGGTGAACACAGCCACGGCCAGACCCATTTCGGCCCGGCCGAGCAGTTAAAACAGCCTTAATCCCAGCGCTGCGCCGCCTGGCGATCGCTGTCGCGGGCATCGACCCAGCGATCGCCGTCGGCGGTCGCTTCGCGCTTCCAGAACGGCGCGCGGGTTTTCAGGTAATCCATAATGAACTCCGCGGCAGAAAATGCGCTGCCGCGGTGTGCGCTGGTGACGCCCACCAGCACAATTTCATCACCAGGAAACAGTTCGCCGGTGCGGTGGATCACCGTGACGCGCTGCAGCGGCCAGCGCTGGCGGGCGGCATCAACAATCTCCTGCAATGCTTTTTCGGTCATGCCAGGATAGTGTTCCAGCGTCAGTGCCGCGACGTGCGCGCCGAGGTTATGGTTACGCACTTTGCCGGTAAAAGTCACCACTGCGCCATCTTCGTCACAGGCGGCCAGCCAGCGATAAGCTTCAGCCATATCAAACGGCGCCGGGCCGACACGAATCTGCGTCTCCATCTTAGCCTCCGGTCACTGGCGGGAAAAAGGCCACTTCATCGCCGTCGCGTAGCGGATGACTCATCGGCACCAGCGTCTGATTGACCGCCGCCAGCAGCTTGCCGGACTCGAGCGCTAACGCCCAGCGATCGCCCTGCCCGGCCAGCGCAGCACGCAGGGCAGCCACATCCGGATAGGCGGTAGCGATCTCCAGCGAGGCGCTGCCGACCAGCTCACGTACCTGGGCAAAAAACAGCACCTTAATCATCAGACACCGCCTGAAAATCACCGCTTTTGCCGCCGCTTTTGCTGATTAAGCGCAACTGGTCGATGACGATATCTTTCTGTACCGCTTTGCACATGTCGTAGATGGTCAGGGCCGCCACCGAGGCCGCCGTCAGCGCTTCCATCTCAACGCCGGTTTTGCCGGTCAGACGGCACAGCGAGGTGATGCGTACCCGATTGTGTTCCGGCTCGGCCAGCAGATTCACTTCCACTTTGCTCAGCATCAGCGGATGGCAGAGTGGGATCAGTTCCCAGGTCCGTTTGGCGGCCTGGATACCGGCAATGCGCGCCGTGGCGAACACATCGCCTTTGTGGTGACTGCCCTCGATGATCATCTGCAGCGTGTCAGGCTGCATCAGCACCAGCACCTCCGCCCGCGCTTCGCGTACGGTTTCCGCTTTGGCGGAGACATCCACCATATGCGCTTCGCCAGCAGCATTAATGTGTGTGAGTTGCGACATACTTACCGTTTCTTCAGATGTGAGACAAAGTTGCAGGGACGGGTGCGCGCATCCAGCTGATCGGCAATAATCCGCTCCCAGGCGCTGCGGCAGGCATTGGTGGAGCCCGGCACCGCAAAAATTAAGGTCTGGTTCGCCATCCCGGCGATGGCGCGCGACTGCAAGGTCGAGCCGCCAATCTCCTCATAGGAGATCATCCGGAACAGTTCGCCAAAGCCGGCGATCTCGCGATCAAACAGCGGCAGCAGGGCTTCCGGCGTGCTGTTTTTCAGGTTAAATCCGGTACCGCCGTTAATGATCACGACCTGCACATCGTCACTGGCGATCCAGCGCGATACGGTGGCGCGAATGCGATAGAGATTATCCGGCACGATGGCGTGATCAACCACCTCGTGCCCCGCCTCAAGGGCGGCACCGCGCAGATAGTCGCCGGAGCTATCCTCGCTGGCATCGCGGCGATCTGACACGGTCATTACCGCAATCTGTAACGCCTGAAATTCGCTGACTGGTTTGCCCATAACGCCTCCTGAAATTAACCGCCAATGTAAGAAAGATTTTGCGTGATACCGGTGTTGCCCTGATGCAGAAAATGGGTCTGCTTTTTCTGCCCGAGGCTACTGGCAATGCGCGCCTGCAGTTCCGCTTGCTGATCGTCAGAGGCCAGCAGATCCCGCAGCGGTACGCCACCGTCGCCAAACAGGCAGAGATGCAGATTGCCCTGCGCCGAGACGCGCAGACGGTTGCAGCTGGCACAAAAATCTTTGGCATAGGGCATTATCAGGCCGATCTCACCGACATAATCGGGATGGTAAAACACCTGGGCCGGACCGTCGCTGCGGCCGCTCTCCCGCCGCTGCCAGCCCTGCGCAATCAGCTGGTCACGGATCACCGTGCCGGAGACGTGCTGCTGGCGAAACAGCGTTCCGCCGTCACCGGTTTCCATCAGTTCGATGAAGCGCAGCTGAATCGGTCGGGTACGGATCCAGTCGAGGAAGGTCGCCAGATTACGGCTATTGAGATCGCGCATCAGCACGCTGTTGACTTTCACCTGCTGAAATCCGGCGTCAAAGGCAGCGTCGATGCCCGCCATCACCTGATGGAATTTATCCTGACCGGTAATGGCGTGGAACTGACGGGCATCGAGGCTATCAACGCTGACGTTGAGCGCGGTTAATCCCGCCTCGCGCCACTGCTTCACGTCGCGAGCCAGCCGGTAACCGTTGGTGGTGACGGCGATATGGCGCACCGAGGGGTTCTCACGCACCGCCGCGATGATGTCGGTAAAATCGCGGCGCAGCGATGGCTCACCGCCGGTCAGCCGCACTTTTTCCGTGCCCGCTGCGGCGAAAGCCCGCGTGACACGACGGATTTCATCCAGAGAGAGAAAGCTTTTGTTGCGAATGCCGTGCGGCTTGTAGCCATCGGGCAGACAGTAGGTACAGCGGAAGTTACACACATCCGTGACCGACAGGCGCAGGTAATAGAACTTACGCGCGTATGCATCAGTAAATTGTGACACCAGAACACCTTTCCAGATTGGGAGATGCAGTCATTTCTTTCTGCACCCTGGTAGCTCAATGGCTACGGCCTGACTCCCCTATCCGCAGACGTAGGCAATCAGGCTAGAGTGTACGCTGATCCGTTGATCAGCGCGGTTAATCAAGATGGTAGCGCGATTTCCGCGACTCTTCCATTCGCTGTTTTCGCTATATATTCTGATACATATCGAATTTTCACCGCATTTTAGCGACAGGATACGTTAAAATGCGCTTCAGATTTTGACGCAAGTCATCCGCGCGGGTTTAGCGTTTAGAGCGACGTCACGCGAGACGATGTTAAGGAGAAGTATGAATCGCACACTGGCCGATCTCGATCGCGTGGTGGCCCTGGGTGGCGGACATGGCTTAGGCCGCGTGATGTCTGCCCTGTCGCCGCTCGGCTCACGCCTTACCGGCATTGTAACCACCACCGATAACGGCGGTTCAACCGGCCGCATTCGCCGCTCAGAAGGCGGCATCGCCTGGGGCGATATGCGCAACTGTCTCAACCAGCTGATCGCCGAACCGAGCGTGGCCTCAGCGATGTTTGAGTATCGCTTTGCCGGTAACGGGGAGCTGGCCGGACACAACCTCGGCAACCTGATGCTGAAAGCGCTCGATCACCTGAGCGTGCGTCCGCTGGAAGCGATCAACATCATTCGTAACCTGCTGAAGGTCGATGCCTTTTTGATTCCGATGTCGGAGCAACCGGTGGATCTGGTGGCGCTCGATGTGGAAGGCAATATGGTCTACGGTGAAACTGCAATTGATGAGATGAAGCAGCCGCCGCAGGAGATGATGTTGCATCCCAACGTCCAGCCGACGCGGGAAGCGCTGGATGCAATTGGCGAAGCGGATTTAATCCTGATCGGGCCAGGCAGTTTTTACACCAGCCTGATGCCGATTCTGCTGATGGAGGAGATGGCGCAGGCGCTGCGTCGGACGCCCGCCACCATGGTCTTTATCGGCAATCTGGGTCGCGAACTCAGCCCGGCAGCAGCCAGCCTGACGGTCGCCGATAAACTGGCAATGATGGAGCGCTACATTGGCAAACGGGTGATTGACGCGATTGTGGTCAGTCCCTCCGCCGACATCAGCCAGGTCGATAACCGGCTGATTGTGCGTGAGCCGCTGGAGGCCGCCGATATCAAATATCGTCACGACCGCCAGCTGCTGCGGGTCGCGCTGGAACACGCCATTCAGGGCTTTAGCTGAGTTACGAGGTGGCAATAAACAGCGTGCGCAGCTCATGCAGCTGATCGCGCACGCTGGCCGCCTGTTCGAACTCCAGGTTCTGCGCATGCTGCTGCATCTGCCCTTCCAGCTCGTGGATCTTTTTCTGCAGGGCCTGCGGCGACAGCGCCAGGTAATCCGCTTCAGCTTCGGCCGCGCCGCGACGTGCCGGTTTGGCTTTGCCACGGGTTTTCACCACGTTGTTGCCCAGTTCCAGAATATCGGTAATTTTCTTATTCAGGCCCTGCGGCACAATGCCGTTCTCTTCATTGTACTGCTGCTGCTTCTCGCGGCGGCGTTCAGTCTCTTCAATCGCCCGCGCCATCGACGGGGTAATTTTATCGCCGTAGAGAATTGCCTTGCCGTTAATGTTACGCGCCGCACGACCGATGGTCTGAATCAGTGAGCGTTCGGAACGCAGGAAACCCTCTTTATCCGCGTCCAGAATGGCCACCAGCGATACTTCCGGCATATCCAGCCCCTCACGCAGTAAGTTAATGCCCACCAGCACATCAAACTCACCCAGACGTAAATCGCGGATAATTTCCATGCGTTCAACGGTATCAATATCGGAGTGCAGGTAACGCACCTTCTCACCGTGCTCTTCCAGATATTCGGTCAGATCTTCCGCCATACGCTTGGTCAGCACCGTCACCAGCACACGTTCGTTGATCGCCACCCGCTGACGGATTTCCGACAGCAGATCGTCGACCTGGGTCGCCACCGGACGCACTTCGAGGATCGGGTCGAGCAGACCGGTAGGACGCACCACCTGGTCGATCACTTCGCTGCCCGATTTTTCCAGCTCATATTTACCCGGCGTGGCTGACACGTAGATAGTCTGGGGCGCCAGCGCCTCAAACTCTTCAAACTTCATCGGACGGTTATCCAGTGCCGACGGCAAACGGAAACCGTACTCTACCAGCGTCTCTTTACGCGCCCGGTCGCCTTTATACATCCCGCCAATCTGCGGGATGGTGACGTGCGATTCGTCGACCACCAGCAAGCCATCGGCTGGCAGATAGTCAAACAGCGTCGGTGGCGCTTCACCCGGTCCGCGCCCGGAAAGATAGCGCGAATAGTTTTCGATGCCGGAGCAGTAGCCCAGCTCGCCCATCATCTCCAGATCGAACTGAGTACGCTGGGTAATACGCTGCTCTTCCAGCAGCTTATTATTTTCCAGCAGTACCCTGCGGCGATCCGCCAGTTCCACCTTGATATCTTCCATCGCCTGCAGAATGCGCTCACGCGGCGTCACGTAGTGCGTTTTCGGGTAGATGGTGAAACGCGGCACTACCGAATCGATCTGGCCGGTGAGCGGGTCAAACAGCGACAGGCGCTCTACCTCTTCGTCGAACAGCTCAACGCGCAGGGCGATATCGTCCGATTCGGCTGGGAAGATGTCGATCACTTCGCCGCGCACCCGGAACGTACCGCGCTGGAACGCCTGATCGTTGCGGGTGTACTGCAGCTCTGACAGACGGCGCAGAATGCTGCGCTGGTCGATAATCATGCCGCGGGTCAGGTGCAGCATCATTTTCAGGTAGAGATCGGGATCGCCCAGACCGTAGATCGCCGAGACCGAGGCGACCACAATCACGTCACGCCGCTCCAGCAGCGCTTTGGTCGCCGACAAACGCATCTGCTCAATGTGTTCGTTAACCGAGGCGTCCTTTTCGATAAAGGTGTCGGAACTCGGCACATAGGCTTCCGGCTGGTAGTAGTCGTAGTAAGAGACGAAAAACTCAACCGCGTTATCCGGGAAGAACTCCTTCATTTCACCGTACAACTGCGCCGCCAGCGTTTTGTTGGGCGCCAGTACCATGGTTGGACGGTTGAGATCGGCAATCACGTTGGCGACGGTGAAGGTTTTCCCCGAGCCGGTTACGCCTAATAAGGTCTGGTGGGCCAGTCCATCTTCCAGCCCCTCCTCCAGACGACGAATCGCCTCTGGCTGATCGCCAGAAGGTTTGAAAGCGGAATTCAATTTAAAGGCTTTACTCATGAATGCAGTTCCTGCTGAAGAAGTCGGCGGGCAGGCCACTATTTTACTCTGCTATGGTGATTTTGCCAGAAAATAATACTGGATATAAAAACAGTATTAAGGCAGAGTAATCGCCACTGTCGGGATACTTTTTCGCCGTCGATTGCCGCTTGCTTTATCGCGCAGGTTGTTGCGCAAGGTTATCCCCAGGCGGAGATCGGATTTAACATTTGTCAATAGACCGTCACAAAATTACAGTTCGATGAACTGACAGATAATTCGCAGGCTTGTTTTTTAATAACCAATTGATTTTACTGGTTTATGCCCAAAAGCCCAGATTCTCGACATTATGTAACCAGGCCGCGTATTTCCTCGCTTCCAACCTGTTTTCATTACCTAATGCACAAGGTTATCCACAGGAATGGTGGATAAGTGATGGCAGCCCCGCCGCCATCGGCTGTGTATAATTTTTCCCTGCCGCTCGGTTTCGCTAAAAATAATTTTTTTTCCGCTAATTTTAGCTGCCGTGGCTGACCCATTGTTCTGCTTTTTTTACCGGTTGCCTTCTTTAACCCGCGTCTTTGCCGCATCTGTTGCCCATTCCTAATCAGAATCGCTGCCTCATCATTGTACGTCTGCACCAGAAACGCCGCCCGCTGGCACTGCAAAAGTGCAGTAATGTTATCACCGGCAGAAATTGATAAGCATTGCTCATCTTTTAGCGCCACAGACCCGCGCTGCTGGCTGAAAAATGGTTGCTGCGGAATCTGGCCTGGGAATTGCAAGAATCCGTGGCGTCAACGCGCAACGCGCGCACTGTACTGCAATGGTGAGCGTGCCATTGCTGATAACTTGTTTGCCAGACGACACAGAGCGGAAGCATTCAGGCTAATGATCGGGAAGGAGAGTGTCAGATGCTGAGTTTACGTTCGGTAAATCAATTTTACGGTCAAAATCATATTCTGTGGGATGTCGATCTCGATCTGTCGCCTGGCACCTGCACCGGCGTTCTCGGCCGGCCCGGGATGGGGAAAACCACCCTGGTGAACTGCATCATGGGCAGGCTGCCGATTAACAGCGGATCGATCTCCTGGAAAGAGGATGGCTCACCGCCCGCCGACCTGCTGCTACAGCCGGCGGAGCAGCGGTCGCAGATGGGTATTGGCTACGTGCCGCAGGGCCGCCATATTTTTACCCAGATGAGCGTGGAAGATAATTTGCTGATCGCCCTGCTGGCCGGAGCAAATCAGGCTGACCGCCACCGCGCCATCCCCGAAATGGTGTTTGACCTTTTCCCGGCGCTCTATTCGTTACGGCAGCAGCGCAGCGGCGATCTGCCCATCGATCAGCAACAGCAGCTGGCCCTGGCGCGGGCGCTGGTGTTACAGCCTAAGCTGCTGATTCTGGATGAGCCAACCGACGGTATGTCACCGTGGCTGGAGGAGGAGATGGGTAATCTGATTCGCCGCCTGAATCTCGACTACGGCCTGACCATCCTGCTGCTGGAGCAGCGACTGTCGCTGATACGCCGCGTGGCCGACTATTTTCTGCTGTTGCATCGCGGGCGTAACGTGGCGCAGGGCAAAATGGCGCAGCTGGATGACCACACCGTCAACAAATGGCTGACGGTGGCCTGAGGTTTGTTAGTCCGGTAAGGTCAGATACTGGCCGCAGCTGTCCTGCTGCGCCGCTTCGGTCAGATACGGAATGGTGCCGAGACAGGGCGCGGGCAGTCGCTGCTGCAGGCTGGTGAGATATTCCTGATAACGGTTACCGGGCGGCACCACGGTGTTGGCGATCCAGCCAGCCAGTCGCAGCCCACGCGCCCGTACCGCATCCGCGGTCAGCATGGCGTGATTGATGCAGCCCAGCTTGACGCCAACCACTAAAATGACCGGCAGCTGTTCACTGCTGACCCAGTCGGCGTAGGTGTGCGTGGCGGATAACGGGGTGTACCAGCCGCCCGCCCCTTCGACCAGAATCCAGTCAGCCAGCGGCTCCAGCGCCGCCAGTCCCGATGACATGGTCAGCGAAGTGATCGGCCTGCCCTCTTCGGCACTGACGATGTGCGGCGACGTGGGTTCGAGGAACGCCAGCGGATTGACCTGCTGATAGTCTAACGGCACGCTGCTGTAACGCTGCAGCGCCAGCGCGTCACTGTTGCGTAGCCCCTGCGCTGTCATCTCACAGCCGGAGGCGACAGGCTTGTAGCCGGCGCAGCGATAACCCGCGGCCCGGGCCGCCTGTAACAGCGCGCCACTGGCGACCGTTTTACCGACTTCGGTGTCGGTGCCGGTGATAAACCAGCGCTTCATGATGAACTTACTCCATAGATTAAATGATAACTGAGGCGGAAACCGTGCCGATCGCGCGGCCAGTGCGCTTCCAGCTGTGCCAGCCGTTGCCGGGTCAGCAGCGGACCGTCACGCCCCTGATGCAGATGGGTGGCGCCAATCCCTTTCAGGGAACGCATAGCGCTGAGCGCATCGGGAAAATGCAGGGTAATCAGCGCTGACTCACAGCTCAGCCGGTGGGCTGCGCAGGCTGACGCGATCTGCTGTTCGCTGAGAAACCGGTTGGCGTGAGGATGTTCGTCAAGATACGACCAGGCCTGATGCACTTCCTGCAATGAACCGGCGCTCAGGGTCGAGAACAGCAGCGTGCCGTCGGGACGCAGCACCCGTCTGAACTGGCTCAGCGCCTGCGACAGATCGTCGCTCCACTGCACCGCTAGGTTGCTCCATACCAGATCAAAACCGGCATCCGCCAGCGGCAGAGCATCGATATCCCCGGCCAGGTAGTGCTGCGCCGCATCATTGGCGCGCGCCTGTTGCAGCATCTGCGGTGAAAGATCCAGTGCCGTCACCTGCTTACCACGCGCCCGCCATTGCTTGCTGTACCAGCCGGTGCCGCAACCGGCATCGAGCAGCTGCGGACCACTGTGCGCGGGGGCGCGAGCCAGCAGCGCGTCACCGCTCAGCCGCTGCAGGGCAGCATGTGCATCATAATGCCCGGCCGCCCGGCCAAAGGCCCGCGCCACGGCGCGCTTATCAACCTGCAGCGTCATGCAGCGCCTCCAGCAGAATGTCGATGTCGTCCGGCTGATGCGCCGCCGTCAGGGTAATACGCAGCCGGGCGGTGCCTGGCGGGACGGTTGGCGGCCGGATCGCACTGACCCAGCAGCCAGCGTCCGCCAGCCGGGCTGAGAGCGCCATCGCTTCCGCATTGCCGCCAACAATTAATGGCTGAATCGCGCTGGCGGAATCCATCAGTTGCCAGGGCAGCGTGGCCGCGCCGCGCCGGAAGCGCTGAATATTTTGCTGCAACCGCTGACGCAACTCATCGCCCTGCCGGACCTGGCCGAGGGACGCCTGCAGCGCCGACGCCTGGG
>MIEI01000048.1 GCA_002095305.1 Pantoea brenneri | reverse complement strand
CGCTGTCCGGCGGGCAGCGCCAGCGCGTGGCGATTGGCCGGGCAATTATCCGTCATCCGCGCATCTTCCTGTTCGATGAACCGCTCTCTAACCTTGATGCCGAGCTGCGCCTGCAGATGCGGATTGAGATTGCCCGCCTGCACGCCTCGCTGGGTAATACCATGATCTATGTGACCCACGATCAGCTGGAAGCGATGACGCTGGCGGACCGGATTGTGGTGCTGCGGCAGGGCCGGATTGAGCAGGTTGGCGCGCCACTGACGCTGTATCACGATCCGGATAACCTGTTTGTTGCCGGTTTTATCGGCTCGCCGAAGATGAATTTTCTGCAGGCGGAGATCGCCGCGGTCGGTGAAGGTGAAGTGCAGCTGCGGCTGCCGGAGCTGAAGATTGATGGCCTGGTGCTGAAAATTGCCGCCCCGTGCCACGAGGGACAGACAGTGACGCTCGGCATCCGCCCGGAACACTTCCAGTCCGCCGCCCAGACGCCGGAGGCGCTGCGTTTTCAGGGTGAGCTGTCGTTTGGCGAAATGCTCGGCCACACTAACTATCTCTATCTCGATATTGGCCGGGAGCAGATGCTGGTGGTGGAAGAGCGTGAGGCGCATCAGCGTGAACTGGGGGCGCAGGTCGAACTGGGGATTTCCGCCGCGCACTGCCTGCTGTTTGATCAGCAGGGATTACGCCTGCGTTAAGGCGCGGAGGGTAAGGTCAGCGGGCGCTTCGGCGCCCGTTTTGCTGGCAGGAGAACTCAGGTGACCGGCTCTTCATCTGCCTGGGCAGCCAGCAGGTCGAGCAGACGGTTAACCGCAAAGCCCGCTGCACCGAGTGCCCACATCCGGTTTGATTCGGTCAGAAACTGCAACGGCGTCATGTGCGGCGTCAGTTTCAGCCGGTAAGCCTGGAAGCTCTGGGTAATGTGATCAAGCAGAATGCGTGACGCCATATGTGGCTCCATCGCCAGATAGACCACGTCCGGATCGTAGGCCACCGACAGGTTGGCCAGCGAGATACCCAGTTCACGGCCCGCCTCTTCCAGCGCCGCCAGCACCTCAGGCGTCGGACGTTGATCCAGCGCCTGTAAGGTCAGCGTTATCGGTTCGCCTTCCGCCACCCGCTGCAAAATAGCACGCGAAGAAGCGACATCTTCCAGCAGGCGCAGCGAGCCATCACCGACCAGCCCGTTGCCAATCTCACCCGCTTTGCCGTGGCGACCGCGATAGAGCTGGCGATTGAGGATAATCCCGGCGCCGATCCCTTTACCGTAGGTGGCAATCACCGCCGACTGCGCGGTACCAAGCTGGCCAAACACCAGCGCCGCCATCGCCATCGCGTTGGCATCATTTTCGATAAACACCGGCAGCGAGAAGCGTTCCTCCAGCTGGCGGGCAATCGGAACGTTATCCCAGTCGAGCACCTTCGAGCGGATGCAGTAGCCATTTTCGGCATCCACCAGCCCCGATAATGCCAGCCCGATAGCTCCGACCCGCTTCTCTTCCACGCCGCGCAGGAATTTCGCCAGCGCATCGCCAAGCTGGCGTGGCGTCATGGTGCCCGGCGGCATCTGCTGTTCACCCAGCAGGTTGCCACTGAGATCGGTCATGACGATCAGGTTGCGTTCAGCGTTGAGCTGGATGCCGATCACGCTGGCGCGATCGGGATTGAGTCCGAGCAGAGTTTTTGGCCGCCCCATCGACACGCGACGCAGTCCCAGCTCCTGCACAATTTCTTGTGCCAGCAGCCGATTGGTCGCTTGCGAAACCGTCGACATGCTCAGTCCGCTGCGTACTTTCAAATCGGACTGGCTAATCGGCGCGTTTTCAACAATCAACCGCAGAATACGCGCGGTCACGTTGGGAGCGGTCATAAATTCCTCAGGTTGACGCACTGACGCTGGGCAACAGGCTTCAGGTCAGTGACGGGATAAAGGGATCGGGCGGGGCTCCGGCACACCGCTAGTCTGCGTCCGGGCGAGCGTAAGTGCCCCGCTCAGCGCGTCACCCAGCGGCGTGACCAGCCGGGTCTGAATATCGGCTGCCAGCCAGCGGTAAATCGGCACGGCCAGTCCGCCCATCAGCGCCACGCGTCCACTGCTCAGCGCGGTCAGACGACGCACCATCATGCCAATATCAGCCGCGGTCTGTTGCAGCAGCGTCTGCGCATGGCCGTCACCGGCGTCGGCCGCAGCAAACACCTGCGGCACCACGCGCGCCCAGTCAGCAGGCGCGGCGGTGCGGGTCCACAGCAGCATGGTTTCCGGGCTGTGATCAAACTGCGCCATAAGCTGATGCGTCAGAGGGCTGTGTTCGACCATCGCTTCATGGGCCAGCAGCGCCAGACGCAGCGCCCGGCGGCCCAGCTCAGCGCCCGATCCCTGATCGGAAAGCGCAAAGCCCCAGCCGCCCAGCAGGGTAAAGCGCTCGCCATCCCAGGCCGCGCCCTGACTGCCGGTGCCGATGATAAATACCGCACCAGGCTGGCCCGCGTGCGCACCTGCGCAGGCGATTTCCACATCGCTGACCACCTGCAACGCGGCACAGGCCGGTTGCCAGTCAGACAGGCGCGCCTGCACCGACGCGACGTTGGCACCGGCTAATCCGGCCACCAGCGAGGTCTGCGCCAGCGCCTGTGGCGCTAAGCCGGCCTGTAAAAATACCTGATCGATCAGCTGCGTGACGCAGCTCAGCGCCGCCTCATACTGCGACCAGACGTTGGCGGGTCCGCCAGTGGCTTCCGCCAGCACCGTACCGTGAAGGTCGGTTAACCGCGCACGGCACTGGGTGCCGCCGCCATCAATGCCAAGGAGATAGTGTGAGTGCACGCGCTTCCTCCCGCCTCCACAGATTCAGAGTTGTCGCCATAATCAGCGAACGATAGGGGAAAAAAACTTAAATCGCAATAACAAATAAATATGGTAATTAAAGATAGCCTGTTTTTCTTTGTTTTACATAAAGATAACAAAAAACACCTTCGCAAAACATGCAGGCCGATATTGACATTAGTTTTTCCATCGTAATAAGTTGATGGTCAGATTATCAACAGCCACGCCTGGCTTTGGGCGGGTTCTGCGTTATCCGATTTCAGGATCAGGGGTTTAACATGAAAGTAGGCATTATCGGTCTCGGCTTTCGTCTGTCCCACGTTATCAAAGAGTTCAACAACGCCGACGACGCCTTCTCCGTGGTAGGTTATTACGATCCGGCCCCCGCCGGACTGCCCAATCTGCACAGTTTTGCTATCGATCCCGGCCAGTCGTTCGATTCGATTGAAGCCCTGCTGCAGCACGGCGGGATGGATGTGGTGCTGGTCGGCTCGCCCAACTTTTTGCATCTTGAGCATGTCGGCCAGGCGCTGGCTGCGGGCTACACCGTGTTTACTGAAAAACCGGTGGTGATCAACGAACAGCAGACCATGGAGATGGCGAAGCTGGTGCGTCAGTATGGCGAGGCGCGCATTCTGGTCGGTCTGGTACTGCGCTATTCACCGCTCTATCACGATCTGCTGGCGGCGCGTGACGCCGGTCGGCTGGGCGAGATCACCTCAATTGAAGCCACAGAACATATCAAGCCTTATCACGGTGCCTTCTTCCAGCGCGACTGGCGGCGGCTGGAAAAATATGCCGGCCCTTATATTCTGGAAAAGTGCTGCCACGACATCGACCTCTATCAGGGCTTAATGCAGCAGCGCCCGGTGCGGGTCGCCAGCTTTGGCGGCCGCAAATCCTTCACGCCAGCCCATGCGCCACAGGGCGCGGTGACCGCCGACTCAGAGGTCTATCACATTAAGCCCAGCGGCTGGTCCAGTACCGACGCAGTATTCAACAGCGATGCCGACATTGTCGATTACCAGACCGCGCTGATTGAGTATGCCGGTGGCGCCACCCTTGCCTTTCACGCCAACCTTAACGTGCCGGATGAGTTCCGTCGCTTCTGCGTGATCGGCACTGACGGCATGGCTGAGGGCGATTTCGTCCGTAACTACTTCCGCGTTCACAATGCGCGCAGCGGCGAGAAAGAGGTCGATACCGCCTACAGCGGCAATGCGTACGATGGCCACTACGGCGCTGACGCGCTGATGGCGGAAGAGATCGTGAAACACATTAAACAGGGAACACCGCTGAAAGTTTCAGTGGTGGACGCGCTGGAAGCGGGCCTCACCGCCATAAAAATCGATGAGGCCCGCAAAACCCGCAGCGTAGTGGATATGCGTGAAAGCTGGCTAACATTTGACGCCAACCTGGGAAAAACCGGGGCCTGATGGCCCCACCTGCGGGTCAGCTTCCCCCTCTGGCCCAGGGATTTGAATGGCAGTATGACTGGTCGCTTCCTGAACTGGCCTTCGGGCCAGTTACCACTTCGCTTACGAAGATCATCTTACCTCCAGATTTTCCTGCCTTATTACAGGACTCTCAAGGGCCGCAGATAGGCTCTGGACACAAACAAACTAAAGCGAGGGGAACATACGCCTGCAGCAAAGCAGCGCGGGCCGGGGACAAAAACGCCGGGAGCGTTTTTGAACAACGCAACGCGTTGGCCCGGCTACGGGCGCACTTCAGGGATGAGGTGCGTAATCGCCCGCGCTGAGCCTGCCAGGGATGGCGTTTTTTTGCATCTTTGCGCAAGGCGTATGTTTCCTGAGCCTGCGTCATGGTCCACTGCCGCACAAATCCCCTCACCTAATCCCAACGCCGGTTATTAAACCGGATCGACCTCATTCTCCAGTTTCTGACGCCGGCGTAAATGCGGGAACAGTTTCATCCACAGCGCCACCACCACCAGCGTACCGATACCACCAATCGCCACCGCCGGTACTGCACCCAGCCAGGCCGCCAGCAGCCCCGACTCAAATTCACCCAGTTGATTAGAAGTGTTGATGAAAATGGCGTTAACCGCATTGACCCGCCCGCGCATCGCATCGGGCGTATCGAGCTGCACCAGCGCACCGCGGATCACCATGCTGACCATATCAAACCCACCCAGCGCGGCCAGCGCCAGCAGCGACAGCCACAGCTGGCTGGAGAGCGCGAACACCAGCGTAGCGACACCAAACCCGGCCACCGACCCGAACATAATCATCCCGACATGCTTATCCAGCTTGTGACGACTCAGCCAGATACCCACCAGCAGCGCACCCACAGAGGGCGCACCGCGCAGCATGCCTAATCCCCACGGGCCGGTATGCAGAATATCTTTAGCAAAGATCGGCAGCAGCGCGGTGGCTCCGCCCAGCAGCACCGCAAACAGGTCAAGCGAGATCACCCCCAGCACATCTTTGCGCTCACGGATGAAGTGAATACCTGCAAACAGGTTCTTCATGTTCATCGGCAGCCGTGGCTGACTGGGACGCTGATAGCGCAGCAGGCTGACCAGCGTTAGCGAGATAAAGTAGAACAGCCCGGAGACGCCATACACCACTTCCGGGCCTGCCACGTAGAGCAGGCCGCCAAGGGTCGGTCCGACAATTACCGCCGCCTGTCCGCCGACTGAATTCATCGCCATAGCGCGCGCCAGAATGCCGGGCGGCACCAGCGACGGCAGCATCGAGGACATGGCGGGCCACTCCAGCGCTTTGGCGACGGCGATCATAAACACCAGTCCCCACAGGGCGGTTTTATCGACTGAATGGAACAGCGTCAGCACCACCAGCGCCAGCAGGGCGGCAAACTCGACCAGCTGGCCGAACAGCACGATGCGACGTCGATCGTACTGATCGGCCAGGTGTCCGGCAGGTAATGCCAGTAGCACCGAGGGCATAAACTGCATCAATCCGATCATGCCTAACGCCAGCGCACTGTTGGTCAGGGCGTAAATCTGCCAGCTGATCGCCACTGAAAACATCTGAAATCCAAACGACGAGCAGGTGCGGGCCAGCCAGAACGCGACAAACGTCCGGTGTCGCCACAGCGACTCTTCTGCTGCAGGTGCCATAAATCCCATGTTCTGTTCCATTTAAAGTGATGATTCCCGCGTCGTTGCGCGGTGTTGAGAGTGCCGTCAACCTGGCCTGACTGCGCGATGGGCTTCAGGATGCGGAAACTGGCGGTGCCGGTCGACGCCGCCGGTGCGGCCAAAGGGTTCAGCCTGGCAGCAGTCGGCGGATACGGGCCGGATAATTACCCGCCTATTGGTCCTGACTGATGAATATATTCCAGGTAATCATCAGATGCCAAAGGAATAATTTTCTCTTTCATCGCGGATTTATTTACTTTTTCGGCGGATAAAGGGGGTGATTTAGAATATGCAGTTGATCTATATTTATTCACGCATTCAGAAAAGTGCGACGTTTTATATCAATAATTATCAACGACACCTTTTATATTGCATTTCATAGAGATAAATGAAAAACAGTTTATATAACCCCTATGTTACTGAACTATCCATCATGTTGAGCGACACGTCGCTGGCATATGCTATAGCGTTCCCTATCTTCAACACCACCAGGACAGCAGCAATATACTTAATAGTCACAACATTATTTCACTGCACAATCAAATTGCCACTGAAGCAGCATTAATGGTTATTCCGGTTGAGGATATTCGATTACAGGGAATGATTGCAGTGCCGGATGCCTATTTGCATTTACAGGATGCGCGGGTACGGGTCGGAATTAATTATCCCAGTTTAGTCAGGCATGGCGCGGCATTGCTTGAATTAGCAGAGAAATTTAGTTTCTGGCTGTATGACTTTGCCCCACCCGGCGCCGACTGGCGATTAATGGAATCGTTCCCATTTTCCGGTATTGTTTTAAGCGAACCGTTCTTCAACGACAATTATCAAAAATTCACCTTCCCTTATTTTATGGCTCCGTTTCGGGCCAAAGGTGCCGAAGTGATCGTACGAAGCCAGTCGCCTTGTTTAACTGCGGAACAATTTGCTGAGATAAATATCAGCGGCTGGCAACAACAACGCTCGGATGGCGAACTTATTAGCTGCTGATTCACAAATCCTGCCTTCCGGCGTTAAGGGCACATGGCGGTGCGCTTAACGTCTCATAAACCCTCATAAAATGTCGTATTACTTCATTTGTGAAGCGCTTTGAGCTAAAAAAATCAAAACTTGATCTAATTTTGCTATAACATTTAACACAAAGGGATCGTCTGACTTAGTGGAAGAGTGATTTAAGAACACCCTTCATCATTTGTACTTGATAACTGAGAACAACCTATCTGGTTGTTTTCGTGTGTTTTATGGCAACGAAACGAGGTCGATATTATGGGGAAAAACTCCTCATCTTTTGGCGTAATTCGTTTCCTGACGGTGCTGTTCGCAGTGCTGACGGGCGCGTTTATGCTGATTGGCGGTATTTGGTTAGCCGCCATTGGTGGTTCCTGGTATTACATCGTCGGCGGTGCAGCGATGCTGATCACCGCTTTCCTGCTGTGGCGTCGTAACAGCGCCGCGCTGGTAGTTTACGCCCTGCTGCTGCTGGCTACGCTGGCATGGGGTGTCTGGGAAGTCGGTACTGACTTCTGGGCACTGGCACCGCGTACCGATGTACTGGTGATCTTTGGCGTCTGGCTGGTGCTGCCGTTTGTCTGGCGCAGCCTGCACAACGTTGGCAAAGGCCCACTGGGTGCAATGGCCGTGGCGCTGGTTGCCAGTGCTATCGTGCTGGCTTACGCGGTGTTTAACGATCCGCAGGTCATCAACGGTACGCTGCCAGAAACCGCTGACAACGCACCGCAGGCCCAGCCGCTGAGCAACATTCCGGACGGTGACTGGCCAGCTTATGCTCGCGATCAGCAAGGGACCCGTTTCTCTCCGCTCAAACAGATTAATCACCAGAACGTTAAAGAGCTGCAGGTCGCCTGGCAGTTCCAGACCGGCGACTTAAAAACCGCTAACGATCCAGGTGAAATCACCGATGAAGTGACGCCGATTAAGATCCGCGACACGCTCTACCTCTGTTCGCCACACCAGATCCTGTTTGCACTGGACGCGGCCACCGGCAAGCAGAAGTGGAAATTTGATCCAGGCATGAAGGTCAACCCGACGTTCCAGCACGTTACCTGTCGCGGTGTCTCTTATCATGAAGTTCCGGCCGCCGCCGATGCAGCTAACAGCCAGCCTGCGCTGTGCTCACGCCGCATCTACCTGCCGGTCAACGATGGTCGTCTGTTTGCTCTTGATGCGGAAACCGGCGAACGTTGCCCGTCTTTCGGCGTTAACGGCGAGCTGGATCTGCAGCACAAACAGCCGGTGACCACTCCAGGTCAGTATGAGCCGACGTCACCGCCGGTGATTACTAACACCACCATCGTGATGGCGGGCGCCGTTACCGATAACTACTCAACCCGCGAGCCGTCAGGCGTGATCCGTGGCTTTGATGTGAATACCGGTAAACTGCTGTGGGTGTTCGATCCGGGCGCGAAAGATCCGAACGCGATTCCGGCCGATGAGCACACCTTCACCATGAATTCCCCGAACTCATGGGCACCGGCGGTCTACGATCCGAAACTGGATACGGTCTATCTGCCGATGGGCGTCACTACGCCGGATATCTGGGGCGGTAACCGCACGCCAGAACAGGAACGTTATGCCAGCAGCGTGCTGGCGCTGAACGCCACTACCGGCAAGCTGGTATGGGCTTATCAGACCGTTCACCACGACCTGTGGGATATGGACCTGCCGTCGCAGCCGACACTGGCTGATATCACCGACAAAGATGGCAATACCGTACCGGTGATTTATGCGCCGGCGAAAACCGGTAACATCTTTGTGCTGGATCGTCGTACCGGCAAACCGGTTGTCCCGGCACCTGAAACGCCAGTCCCACAGGGTGCGGCGAAAGGTGACCACGTCTCTGCTACCCAGCCTTACTCTGAGCTGACCTTCCGTCCGAAACAGAATCTGACGGACAAGGACATGTGGGGCGCGACGATGTATGACCAGCTGGTGTGCCGCGTGATCTTCAAGCGCCTGCGCTATGAAGGTCCGTTCACGCCGCCGTCTGAGCAGGGTACGCTGGTATTCCCGGGTAACCTCGGTATGTTCGAATGGGGCGGCATCGCTGTCGATCCACATCGTCAGATCGCGATTGCTAACCCGATGGCGCTGCCGTTTGTCTCGAAGCTGGTACCACGCGGTCCAGGCAACCCGATCGAACCGCCGAAAGGCGCTGAGGGTGGTTCAGGTACTGAAACCGGTATTCAGCCGCAGTACGGCGTACCGTACGGTGTTGAGCTGAATCCGTTCCTGTCACCGTTTGGTCTGCCGTGTAAACAGCCAGCGTGGGGTTACATCTCGGCGGTGGATCTGAAGACCAACGACGTGGTGTGGAAACAGCGTATTGGTACGGTACGTGACAGTGCGCCAGTGCCACTGCCGTTCAAAATGGGTATGCCAATGCTGGGTGGTCCTATCACCACCGCCGGTAAAGTGTTCTTTATCGGAGCGACCGCTGACAACTACCTGCGTGCTTTCAGCACCGATACCGGTGAGCTGTTATGGCAAGCCCGTCTGCCAGCCGGTGGCCAGGCAACGCCAATGACCTATGAAGTGAATGGCAAGCAGTACGTTGTCATCGCAGCCGGTGGTCACGGTTCGTTTGGCACCAAACTGGGCGATTATGTGATCGCCTACGCCCTGCCAGATCAGAAATAACCCCGTCCTCAGGGACTGACATCAGGCGGACTTCGGTCCGCCTTTTTTGATCGTGCTACTTTTTCATCGCGCGCCAGTTGAGCCATCCGCACAGCAGCATTACCGCGCTGGTCGCCAGAAATACCGGCCTCATGCCAAACGTTCCCCCGACCAGGCCGCCGAACAGCGGGCCCGTTACCTGGCCGATATACTGGGCCGACGTCGAATAGCCCAGCATCCGACCGACCTGCGAACCCGGTACGCTATGCCGGATAATGGCGGTAATGCACGGCAGCAGCCCACCCAGCGCCATCCCCATCAGAAAACGCAGCAGCACCAGTTGCCAGGCGGCGGTAATAAACGCCTGCGGGATCAGCAGCAGCGCACTCAGCAATAAACCTGCCGTCAGCACCCGCCAGTGACCAATGCGGTCCGCCAGCCGTCCGAGACGCGGTGCGGCGATCACCGTTCCCAGCGCGGCAGCCGACATCGCCAGTCCGGCGATCAGCGTAATCTGATGGTTGCCCTGCACAAACTCGCCGACGTAGAGGGTGATAATCGGTTCAATCGACATACTGGCGAAGATCAGCAGCATGCCTGACAGCCACATCAGCCGCACCAGTCGCTGGTTCACCGGCGGTGTCGCGGGTGCTGAGGCTGGATTTTCACCGGGCGAGGCAGCAGCACGCGGCTGCTCTTTCAGCAGAAAGGTGGTCGCCAGGAAGGCGAGAAAAATAACCGCGCCGGTTAACCAGAAGGTCTGACGTATACCGATCAGCGGCGGCAGCACGCCGCCCAGCAGCGGCCCGACCACGTTGCCGGCCATAATACCGGAGGACAATACACCCAGCGCCCAGCCGGTCTGCCCTTTGGGGGTTTGCGCCGCCACCAGGATGGTCGAGCCGGAGGCGTAACCGCCCAGCAGGCCCGCCAGCAGACGCAGCGCCACCAGCTGCCAGGGCGCAGTTGCCATACCGATCAGCGACATGGCGATGGCCATACCGAGACTGGCGCGGATCAGCATCAGCTTACGGCCATAGCGGTCAGCCAGCCTGCCCCACAGCGGCGCGGTCAACGCCGCACTAAAGAAGGTGGCACCGTAGGCCAGCCCCGACCAGCGCGCGATGGCGGCTGGCTGCTGCACGCCAAGTTGCTGAACATAGAGCGGTAAAAACGGCAGCAGCAGCGTCATGGCCACAATGGTGCTGAAAGAGCCCAGCACACAGACCCATAAGTTGCGCTTCCAGTGCTGAAATTCTGCGTTTTCTGCTGACTGTTGCATAAAGATATCCCGTCATTAATCAGGGATACAGGCTAACCAGGCGCGTCAGATAACAACAGTGGTAGCGCCATAGTTACTTTGTGGCGCTGATTGTTGCTGTATTGCAACAATCAGGCGCTGGCCAGCGCCGCGATCAGCGTATCGCATAATAAACTGACCGGCGAAGCGGGTTGCAGCGTCTCACGCAGCAGCAGATAGCTCTGAAGCCGATCCATCTGCCATTCCGGCAGCAGCTGCTGAATATCACCCCGGCTCACCGCCTCCTGCGCCATATAGGAAGGCAGATAGGCGATGCCGCTGCCCGCCAGCGCCGCGTTCAGCAGCGCCATGCTGTTGTTGGCGCGAAAACGGCTGCGGACATCCAGCGCCAGCCGCTGCTTGTCACGCCGGAACGGCAGCGCGGCGGTGTGTGCCGGCCCGTGAAACAGCAGCAGATCGTGGCGCGGCAACATCTCAGGATGTTCGATGGCAGGCCGCTGCGCCAGATAACCCGGTGCCGCATACAGGCCCCACTCAATATCGCTTAGCACGCGGAAATTGCCCTGCTGCGGGGGCCGGGATCGAATGACGATCGCCACATCGATCTGATCGTCCAGCGTATCGCGATTACGATCGGTCAGATCCAGATCAACGTTGATATGCAGGTGACGACGCAGAAAGCGATTAAGCACCGGCACCACACACTGACAGCCGTAAGTCACCGGGGCCTGCAGCCGCACATTACCGGCCGGTTGCTGATGCAGCTGCTGAACAAACGCATCGGCCCGCTGCACTTCCGCCAGCATGCGTACGCAGTAGGGATAGTAAGCCTGGCCGAGTTCGGTCAGTGCCAGCCGCCGGGTGGTGCGCTGCAACAGCCGGATGCCCAGCCGCAGCTCCAGTCGGGCAATTTCCCGGCTGACATGGGATTTGGACCAGCCGAGTGCTCGCGCCGCCTCACTGAAACTCTGGAGTTCCACCACCCGCGCAAACACCAGCATGGCGGTTAAATTGGCACTGTTTTCCATGCGTTACCGCTCCGATAGCCTGAGGATTCTGGCATCAAACTAGCATGTTCGGGGCAGCTTACGGCGACGGATCGGCAAAAAAGAAGGGGGAAATCAGACAGCGGCGCGACGCGCATCGACCTTCCCGCGCTTTTCACCTGGCGGGAAGGTCATCGCGGGCCTCAACTGGCCATGGCCAGTGGAAACAGTAACCGATCCGGCTCCACCCGCCGCTGGCGGCGCAACTGGCCTGGCGTCACCATAAAATAGTTTTTGAAGGTGCGGGTATAGGCTTGCTGGGTATCGAACCCGTAGTTCATGGCGACCTGCAATATCGCTTCATTGCTGCTCAGCAACGTCAGCGCAGATTCAGTTAATCGCCGCTGGCGAATATATTCAGCCAGTGAAAATCCGGTATGCTGGCGAAACAGCCGTTGCAGGTGCCAGCGGGAATAGCCAGAGCGGCGCGCCACCTCATCCAGATGCAGATCGTGTCCTAGATTGTTCTCTATCCATTCCAGCAAACTGCGAATAAACTCGCGCTGATTCATGGGTTCCTCCTGGTTTACGCTGATGTGCAGTGAACCCACTTTACCCGGTTAAATTTATCCCTTAATTAGCAGAAAATTAGCGCAGAATTAGCAACCGCCAGATTCGGGCCTGCGGCTAGCGTTTATCCGCCAGGTAACAACAGCAACCCGCCTGAATAATAAGCGTTAAGTAACACCGGCCCTCCGGTAAAATAATTTGTGTTAAATCACGCCAGCGTCGATTTAACTATTATTCGTTAAGCCATAGCGGCCAGAATTTAAATAATTTGCGTTAAGTCACGCCCGGGTCCGTCAGGCAAATTTGTGTTAAATAACGCCAGAGTAATTCACGTTGCAGCAAGCCGACCAATGCAGCCACGCTGCTGTAGCGCGAAGTACGAAGGCGGAAGTGACTGAGGTGAGTAAATGCAGCCAACGCGGCTGTAGTACGAAGTATGACGGCGGAAGTGACCAGGGCGAAAAAGTGCAGCCAACGCCGCTGTGGCGCGAAGTATGAAGACGGTTTCCGCCAAAATAATTCGTGCTACAGCAAGGCGGCAAATGCGCGAATCCCCAGGAGCTGACATCAGTCAGTGACTGAGGTGAGTAAATGCAGCCAACGCCGCTGTGGCGCGAAGTATGACGGCGGATAATTCTGTGCTAACTATCCGGGCTTAAACTGCTCCCATCTTTCCAGAGGAGATCAGCCATGCGCGTGTTATTGGTTGAAGATGATGAAATGATCGGCGCGAACCTGCAGCAGGCTTTAGAGGGCGCGGGCTGGTCGGTGGATTGGGTACGCGATGGCGTTTATGCCCATAACGCCTGGAGCGAAGGCGGCTACAGCTGCGTGTTGCTGGATCTCGGCTTGCCGCGTGATGATGGATTGCAGGTGCTGCGCCGGGCGCGCGGGCGCGGCGATTCCACGCCGGTACTGATTCTGACGGCGCGCGATACTGTGGCGCAGCGGGTGCAGGGGCTCGACAGCGGTGCTGACGATTACCTGCTTAAACCGTTCGATTTACAGGAAGTGCTGGCCCGGATGCGGGCGATTACCCGACGTCGCCACGGTGCGGCCGACTCGCTTCTCGGCAGTGGCGACGTACAGCTGGATATGATGACGCGCGAAGTGCTCTATAAGGGCCAGCGCGAGCAGCTGACCGCACGTGAATACGCCCTGCTGTATGCTTTGCTGGAGCGTCCGGGTGCCATTCTTTCTCGCGAGCAGCTGGAGAATCGCATTTACGGCTGGGGCGACGAAGTGAGCAGCAACGCGGTCGATGTGCTGATCCACGGGATGCGGCGCAAACTGGATAACGACGCGATTCGTAACGTCCGCGGGCTGGGCTGGCGGGTGCCGGCGATATGAAATCGTTCCCCTTTATGCGCTCATTGCGCAATAAATTACTCAGTACGCTGCTGATTATTCATCTGCTGATGATCGGCGGCGTCACCTGGTATTTCTTCAGCTGCTACGGCGACATGGTAGGCACCATGAAGGACGATCAGCTGTCAAAAATCGCTGATGCCTGGTCTACCAACAAACAGATGCCGGCGCTGTCACCGATGATTACGCCTGACAAAGCGAAAAGCGCCTTTGTGGTTCAGCTGTGGGATAGCCAGGGCCGACTGCGCGCCAGCTCGTGGCCGGAACTGCACGCGCCGCTGCAAACTCAGCGCGGTTATCGTGATGTCGACGTAGGACACTGTGATGACTGTGAGTGGCGTATCTACACCCGTCCGGGCCAGCCTGGCAGTGAGATCAAGACTATTCAGGTGATGCACAACCTCAGCTACATGAAAGCGCTGATGGTAAAACGGGCGCTGTCGGCGATCATTCCGTTGATCCTGATGATGCCGCTGTCGCTGCTGGTGATCTGGCTGGTGGTCCGCAAGATCACTCGCGATCTGCAGGTCGCCTCGCGGCAGATTGCAGCGCAGGAGACGCATCATCCGCACAATGTCTCACCCGAAGGGCTGCCGGATGAGATCCTGCCGCTGGTCGCCGCGTATAACTCGTTGCTGAACAAGCTGCGTGAAGCCTGGTCATCCCAGCGGCAGTTCCTGGAAGATGCCGCCCACGAACTGCGTACGCCGGTCACCGCTGTCACGTTGCAGCTGGAGAACCTGCGGCAGCATATTCAGCCTGGCGAGGCCAGCCGGCAGTTCAGTCAGCTCGAAGCAGGCGTGACGCGCACCCGCCATCTGGTGACCCAGTTGCTGAATGTGTCTCGTCAGGAAGATCAAAGCGTGGTCGCCAGCATTGAGCAGATTGAACTGGAAGATCTGCTGAAAGAGAGCATCGAGCAGCTAATGGTAGTAGCGGATAAACGCGGCATCGATATCGGCTTTAATGGCTCGACCCAGTATCGTCTGCAGGCCAGCCGATCTGAGCTGCGCAGCCTGTTTGATAACCTGATTGGTAACGCCATGTTGCACACCCCGGAGGGGAGCCTGGTGGATGTTCTGCTGCATCGGGTCGCGGGCCGGACGGTGGTCGATATCGTCGATAACGGACCGGGAATGCCGGAGGCATTTATTGAACGCGCCTTTGACCGTTTCACCCGTTCGCCTGACGTTAAAGCGCAGGGCAGCGGCCTCGGCTTATCGATTGTGCGCAGCGTCGCGCAGAAGCATCAGATTCAGGTCGCCCTCTCCAATTGTCTGACGCCACAGGGTGCTATTTGTGGTTTGCAGGTCCGCGTCACTTTTCCCTGATCCCGCCCATTTGATCACGAACCAGACAACGTAAACGGTTGCCTGGTTCCGTTCGATCATCGCCATTATTGTGAAGCACGTCACATTTTCACTGAATTGTAATGCAACACTTTTTGACAAACGTGAGCAAAATCTATTTTCTATCGCTGTGTTGCAGGCACGCTACGCGAGCTGAAAACCGGCTGTTTTGTCCTGACTAACTCACTCCCCACCCAGGGATCGACTTCTCTCTGACTGCGCCTGCTGTGCAGCGGTCAAAAGCATGTGGTTAATGATAATGAAATTCAAAACGTTGATAGCAGGTGCCGTGCTGGCATGTTCCTGGACAGGTGTTGCGCAAGCCGCTGATAGCGATCCGCAATACCTGTCCGACTGGTGGCATCAGAGCGTAAACGTGGTGGGCAGCTACCACACGCGCTTTGGACCACAGTTCAACAACGACGTTTATCTGGAATATGAAGCGTTTGCCAAAAAAGACTGGTTCGATTTTTACGGTTATCTCGATCTGACCAACTTCTTCGGCGTAGGTAACAGCAACGCCAACGGGATTTTTGACCACGGTTCCCCGATGTTTATGGAGATTGAACCGCGCTTCTCAATCGACAAACTGACCGGCACCAGTCTGGCGTTTGGTCCGTTCAAAGAGTGGTACTTCGCCAACAATTACATCTACGACATGGGCCGCAACAGCGATAACCGCCAGAACACCTGGTATATGGGCCTGGGTACCGATATCGATACCCACAGCGATGTCGGCCTGTCACTGAACGTCTATGCCAAATACCAGTGGGAAAACTACGGCGCCGCGAATGAAAACAGCTGGGATGGCTATCGCTTCAAGGTGAAATATTTCGTGCCGATCACCACGCTGTGGGGCGGTAATCTTGGCTATGTGGGCTTCACCAACTTTGACTGGGGCTCCGATCTCAACGAGAAAGGCGGGTCGTCGCGCACCAGCAACTCCATCGCCTCCAGCCACATTCTGTCACTGGGTTACGATCACTGGCACTTCTCTGCCGTGGCGCGTTACTTCCACAATGGCGGTCAGTGGGCGGATGGGCAGGAGCTGAACTTCGGCAACGGTCCGTTTGAAGTGAAATCGACCGGCTGGGGTTACTACCTGGTGGCGGGTTACAACTTCTGATGAGCACGCGGCTGGCTGCAAAGCTGGCCGTTGTGACTGTGAGCTGAAAACGGCGCCGCTGTTGCCGGCGCCGATCGGCTAAACCACACCATTATTCCTGCGGTTTCACCACGTTGATGCGCCATGGAATGCCGAACTTATCGATAAACATCGCAAAGCCATTCGACCAGAACGTCTCCTGCCACGGGGTCGTCACGTTACCGCCCACTGACAGTTTCTCAAACCAGGCTTTACCCTGTTCCGCGTCAGTAGTGGCGAGGCTGACCGCGTAACCGGCATGATCGGACGCAGGCGGCTTCTGCGTGTTTCCGTCGCTCAGCATCAATTCTCCCTGACCGATGCGCAGATGTGCGTGCATGATTTTTTCCGGCGGCTGTGGCGGCGCAGATTGATCGCCTACCTGCTCGCCCTGCTCTGGCATGTCGCCAAAGGTCATTTTCTCCAGCAGTTTCCCGCCTGTGGCCTGCAGGTAAAACTCAATTGCCTCTTCACAGCGACCATAGAGAAACAGATATGGACAGACTTGCATCGTCACCTCCGATTGTGGGTTGAACTCACGTTTACGCGAATACACCAAGTGTAGACGATGAAAGAACGCTGCCGGTCAGCGCTGGCAATAACGGCGAAATAACTGCGCCATATAACTGCTCATCGGGGTCAGCGCGGTGTCCTTACGCTGAATCAGATAGAAGATCGCTTTGGGCAGCGGCTCATCCAGCGTCAGTGCCACCAGTGACCGGCCGAGAATCGGATCGTCGATCACATCCACCGATAAAATACTGATGAAATCGCTTTGCGCCACCAGGCTGGTACAGGCCATAAAGGTCTCGCAGGTCACCACGATTTTCGGTGCCATGCCGCGTTCGTCGAACAGATCGTGCAGCAGGCGGTAGTAACTGCCTTTGGGCGTCGGCATGGTCCAGTCAGCCTGCTGCAACGCCGCCAGCGACCGGGCTTTTTCCAGCGGATGACCCTTACGCACCACCACTTTGTACTCACGCTCCATCATTCGCTCATACATCAGCTCCTGATCGAGGTGGCTTTGATCGTAAGTATTGATGGTGAAATCGAGCGCGCCCTGCCGCAGTTCATGCACCATCGACACCAGTTGCCCTTCAACGATGCGCACCTTCACCAGCGGGTATTCGCGATGAAACTGGTTAATCACCTGCGGCATGATGGTGCGTGCCACGCTGCCGCCAACGCCAATGTTCACCTGACCGCCACCCAGCCCCAGCCGCTGCTGAATATCCTCCTGCGCCACCCGCAGCTCGGCCAGTACCAGACTGGCATGACGAAAAAAGTTATCACCGATATCGGTTAAGACCACGCCCTGCTGACGGCGGATAAACAGCCGCGCGCCAAGTTCACGCTCCAGCTCCTGGATCGCTTTGGTTAATGCTGGCTGAGAAAGCCCGGAAAGACGGCTCGCCGCGCGGATACTGCCCTGACGCGCCACATCGACAAAGGCGCGCAGCTGGTGAAGCTTGAGGTTGGCAGACATAGATTTTGTGATAACCGTTGTTTATCAGTCACAAGATATTCGCATCTTATGCCGGTTATTACCATTGTGTAGATTCGAGACAGTGCGTAAAAAACCAACAGTAAGGATCGTGCCGATGAATACTCTTTCCGACCATATCAGTGCCCGGCTGGCGCAGTTAAAAAGCTGGCGACGGGAGTTCCACCATTATGCCGAATCTGGCTGGGTCGAGTTCCGCACCGCCACCCGGGTGGCCGACGAACTGCACAAGCTGGGTTATCAACTGCAACTGGGCCGTGAGGTGATCGATGCCGACGCGCGCATGGGCTTACCCAGCGAAGACGTGCTGAAGCAGCAGGAAACCCGGGCGCTGCAACAGGGGGCTTTACCGCAGTGGATTAGCCACTTCTCCGGCGGATTTTGCGGCATCGTGGCGACGCTGGATACCGGCCGTCCCGGTCCGGTTATCGGCTTCGGGTAGATATGGACGCACTCGATCTCAACGAGAGCCAGGCCGCAGATCACCTGCCACAGCGTGAAGGCTTCGCCTCCTGCAATCCCGGCATGATGCACGCCTGCGGTCATGACGGTCACACCACCATCGGCCTCGGCCTGGCGTCGGTATTAATGGCGATGAAAGATCAGCTGAGCGGCACGATTAAATTAATTTTCCAGCCGGCCGAAGAGGGTGTGCGCGGCGCCAAAGCGATGGTGACGGCAGGCGTGGTGGATGATGTGGATCTGTTTACTGCCATTCACCTCGGCACCGGCGTGCCGGCGGGTGAACTGGTGTGCGGCAGCGACAGCTTCCTCGCCACCACCAAGCTCGACGTCAATTTTACCGGCGTCGGCGCGCATGCCGGTGGCCGCCCGGAAGAGGGTCGCAATGCCCTGCTGGCGGCGGCCCAGGCCACGCTGGCGCTGCACGGTCTTACCCAGCACAGCGGCGGGGTGGCCAGGGTTAACGTTGGCGTATTGCAGGCCGGTACCGGTCGTAACGTGGTACCTGACTGTGCGCTGCTGAAAGTCGAAACCCGCGGCATTACCAATCAGGTTAACGATGACATTTACCAGCAGGCGCTGCGGGTCATTGCCGGCGCGGCGGCGATGTATGGCGTTGAACATCAGGTGCAGCTGATGGGGGCTGCCCGCAGCTCCACGCCGACCCAGCCGTGGGTGGACTTCATCCACCAGCAGGCAGATGCGCTCGGGATTTTCGATTCGGTGGTCGATCGCAAAGCCCAGGCGGCCGGTTCGGAAGATGCCACCTACATGATGGAGCGGGTCAAGCAGCACGGCGGTCAGGCCTCGTACGCCATTTTCGGCTGCGATCTGGCGGCGGGACACCACAACGCGAAGTTCGACTTTGATGAGCAGTTGATGCCCGTGGCGATCACCCTGCTGGCAACCCTGGCGCTGAATCAGGCGCAGTTTGGCGGTGGCCGATGATGGAAGCCTTCATTGCTGATTATATCGACCGCCATCAGGCACGCTTCAGCGCCCTCAGCGATGCCATCTGGGACACACCGGAAACCCGCTTTGCCGAAACCCGCTCGTCCGCCCTGCTGGCCGATGCGCTGGCAGATGAGGGCTTCACCGTGGCGCGCGGCGTCGGCGGCCTTGATACCGCCTTTATCGCCAGCTTCGGCAGCGGTAAACCGGTGATCGCCATCCTCGGGGAGTTTGATGCGCTGGCGGGTCTGAGCCAGCAGGCCGGATGTGCCCGACCGCAACCGCTGGAGGCCAACGGCAACGGCCACGGCTGCGGCCATAACCTGCTCGGCACCGCTGGCGTGGCGGCGGCCAGCGCGGTAAAAGCCTGGATGCAGCAGCATGCCACTGGCGGAACGGTACGGTTTTACGGCTGTCCCGGCGAAGAAGGCGGCTCCGGCAAAACCTTTATGGTGCGTGAAGGGCTGTTTGATGATGTCGATGCTGCGGTGACCTGGCATCCCGAAGGCTTCAGCGGGATGTTTAACCTGCGCACCCTCGCCAATATCCAGGCGGCGTTCAGCTTCAAAGGGGTGGCGGCGCACGCTGCTAACTCACCGCACCTCGGTCGCAGCGCGCTGGATGCGGTCACCCTGATGAACACCGGCGCCAACTTTCTGCGTGAGCACATCGTGCAGGAAGCGCGGCTGCACTATGCGGTCACCAACAGCGGCGGCGTCTCGCCGAACGTGGTGCAGGCCGACGCGGAAGTGCTCTACCTGATCCGCGCGCCGGAACTGCAGCAGGCGCAGGATATCTATCAGCGGGTAATCAATGTCGCCCGCGGGGCCGCGCTGATGACCGACACCACTCTGACGGTGCGTTTTGATAAAGCCTGCTCCGACTATGTGCCTAATCGCGCGCTGGAAGCGGTGATGGAGCGTTATTTGCATCAGTTTGGTCTGCCCGCTTACCGCGACGAGGAGCGGGCGTTCGCAGCAGAGATACGCGCCACCCTGACCGCTGACGATCTGCGCAATGCGCGGCTCAACGCAGCCCGTACCGGCGGAGAAGCAGGCCAGGCCTGGGTTGAGCAACTGGGTGACAAGCTGTTTATGGATCAGGTAGCGCCCTATGCAGTGACCCGTGAACTGCTGTATGGCTCGACTGATGTCGGGGATGTCAGCTGGGTGACACCGACCGCACAGTGCTTTGCGCCCTGCTTCACCTTCGGTACGCCGCTGCATACCTGGCAGCTGGTGGCGCAGGGTCGCACCAGCATTGGGCACAAGGGGATGCTGCTGGCGGGCAAAGTGATGGCCGCCACCGTCGTCACGCTGTTGCAGGATCCGGCGGCGCTGGCCCGCTGTCAGGCCGAGTTCAACCGGGTCCGCGCCACACAACCTTATCACTGCCCGATCCCTGCCGGGATCACACCAACAAAACTGGCCGAATGAGCCAACGGCCGCGTCACCGGCGCGGACCGCTATAAAAAATATTATTGCAAACACCTTCTCTGATTCCGCCGTGCCGCAGGTGAATGTATTGCCGGACGCCTTACTCAACGTCCGGTATCGCGCGCGCTGCCGTGGATGACGGGACACAAGACGAGACCAGAAACTATGGAAGCAACATCAGAGAACCGCAGCCCTGGACGACTTTTTAGCTGGGTTGAGCGGGTGGGAAATAAAGTCCCCAATCCGTTTTTACTGTTTGTCTATTTGATTGTGGTGCTGATGGTGGCCACCGCCATTATCAGTGCGCTGGATCTGGCGGTAAAAAATCCCAGCAACGGCGAAATGGTGCGGGTAAATAACCTGCTGAGCGTCGCCGGTATTCAGTGGATCCTGCCGAATATCATCAAGAACTTCAGCAGCTTTACTCCGCTGGGATCGATTCTGGCGCTGGTGATTGGGGCAGGTCTGTCGGAAAAAGTCGGCCTGTTGCAGTCGCTGATGGTGAAGATGGCGTCGCGCGTCAGCCGTCGCTACGCCAGTTACATGGTGCTGTTTATTGCCTTCTTCAGCCATATCTCGTCGGATGCGGCGCTGGTGGTGATGCCGCCGCTCGGTGCGCTGATCTTCCTGGCAGTCGGCCGTCACCCGGTAGCGGGACTGCTGGCGGCGATTGCTGGGGTGGCGTCGGGTTTTACTGCCAATCTGCTGATCGTCACCACTGACGTGCTGCTCTCCGGCATCAGTACCGAAGCGGCCAAAGCGGTCAGCGATACGGTGCACGTCAGCGTCATCGATAACTGGTTTTTTATGGCGACCTCGGTGATTGTCCTGACCTTTGTCGGGGCGCTGCTGACCGATAAATTTGTCGAGCCGCGCCTGCCACAGTGGCAGGGCAACGGTGAAAGGCTGGCCCCGCTCACGCCGCTGGAGAACCGTGGCCTGCGGGCCGCCGGGATTGCTGCGCTGCTGTTTATCGCCCTGATGGCACTGCTGGTGGTGCCGGAGAATGCCCCGCTGCGTAATCCCACCAGCGGGGCCATCATTCCCTCGCCGTTTATTCAGGGTATCGTACCGATCATCATCCTGTTCTTCTTTGTGGTGGCGATTGCCTACGGCGTGGTCACCCGCCAGATCCGCCGCCCGGACGATATTCCGCAGCTGCTGGTTGATCCGATGAAAGGGATGGCGGGCTTTATCGTGATGGTGTTTCCGCTGTCGCAGTTCGTGGCGTTCTTTAACTGGAGCAACATGGGCAAGTTTATGGCGATTGGCCTGACAGATGTGCTGGAAAGCGCGGGTATCAGCGGCGCGCCGGCGTTTCTCGGACTGATGTTCCTGTCGGCGTTTCTCTGTATGTTTATCGCCAGCGGCTCGGCGATCTGGTCAATTCTGGCCCCGGTGTTTGTGCCGATGTTTATGCTGCTCGGCTTTCATCCCGCCTTTGCGCAGATGATTTTCCGTATTGCTGATTCAGCGGTGCTGCCGCTGGCGCCGATGTCGCCGTTCCTGCCGCTGTTTCTCGCCTTTTTGCAGCGATACCAGAAAGATGCGCAGCTCGGCACCTATTACGTGTTGATCTTTCCCTACCCGCTGGTGTTTTTTATCAGCTGGATAGCGCTGCTGGTGGTGTGGTACTGGCTGGGACTGCCGATCGGTCCGGGCGTCTGGCCGCATCTGCCGTAAGGCACAACGCCACGGACGGCGAAAAGTGCAACGTACGTTGCTAAAAACTCACCATCATCCCTCTCGGCAACCGCAGGCGAATTGATTATTCTGCTATTTCTTCGCGTGCTAAGGGTTAACTATTTTAATAAGCATCAGCCTGCGACACCTGCAAACACTGCCCGAGGTTTAGCCTGACATGACAACCACCTGTACCACCGGGATTACGCCGATTGCCACCGCAGCGGCTGCCCGTTCCAGCTTAGCCGGCCGCATTGATGCGCTGCCCTCCTCCGCCGGATTATGGCGGTTTATCACGCTGCTGGCGCTGGGCGGCTTTTTCGAACTCTACGATCTGTTTGAAACCGGCTATATCAGCTCCGGCCTGCTGGCGGCCGGACTGTTTCACACCGGCGGCGCTGGCGTGTTCGGGTTTTCCGATCAGGCGGCGTTTGCTTCCGCCACCTTTCTTGGTCTGTTTATTGGTGCCAGCCTGCTGGCCCCTTATGCCGACCGGTTTGGCCGCCGTCTGACCTTTATGTGCGCGCTGCTGTGGTACGGCCTGTTTTCACTGCTGATGGCGTTTCAGCAGAGCGCGGAGATGATTATCCTGTTTCGCCTGCTGGTCGGTATTGGCCTCGGGGTCGAACTGGTGACTATCGATACCTATCTGTCGGAGTGGGTTCCCAGCCACCTCCGCAGCCGGGCGTTCGCCTTCTCCTTTTTTGTGCAGTTTCTGTCGGTGCCCAGCGTGGCCCTGATGTCGTGGTGGCTGGTGCCACAAACGCTGCTGAACCTTGAAGGCTGGCGCTGGGTGGTAATCGCCGGTGCCGTCTGTTCGCTGGTGATCTGGTTTATCCGTAAGAACCTGCCCGAATCGGCGCGCTGGCTGGCGCAGCAGGGCCGTCATCAGCAGGCACATCAGGTGTTATCCACCATGGAACAACGCTGCGGCCTGACGCCTGGCGCACCCTTTCCCCCCGATGACGCCGCTGCACAGTTGCCAAAACGGGGCAGTTTCCGGGAGATCTGGTCACCGGCCTGGCGCCAGCGCACCCTGATGCTGGTGGTAATGAACTTCTTCCAGGCGATCGGCTTTTTTGGTTTCGGTAACTGGCTGCCTGCGCTGCTGTCGGGCAGCGGCACCACGGTGACCCACAGTTTGCTGTATGCCTTTTTTATCACCCTGGCCTACCCGCTTGGTTCGCTGATCTGTAGCCGCTACGCGGATAAGCTGGAGAATAAATGGCAGATCGTTCTGTCGTCGCTGATGACCGTGGTGTTCGGTACGCTGTTCGCCTTCCAGACCAATCCGCTGTTGTTGATCGCCTGTGGTTTCCTGATCACCTGGTCTAACGCCTGGCTGACCTTCAGCTATCACGCCTATCAGACCGAGATTTTCCCGACCCATATTCGCGCCCGCGCCGTGGGCTTCTGCTATTCGTTCAGCCGTCTCTCTACGGTATTCAGCAGTATTCTGATCGGGGTAATTTTGCAGTACGCCGGTACGCCAGGCGTGATCGCCTTTATCGTCCTGAGCATGGTGATCGTGATGCTGTCGGTGGGCTTTTACGGGCCGAAAACCCGCGGCATCGATCTGGAGAATATTTAGCAGAAAAGAAGCGGCCGGCACCGCCAGGGGACCGGCCCGCTTTATGACAGATTACTGACCTTCCAGCACCCGGATATCGGCGCTGCCCAGCCGATCTTTCTCATCTTTACGCAGCGCAGCGACCTGCTTCGCGCTGACCGGTTCAGACGCCTTGTTGCCCCAGCTGTTACGCACGAAGTTGACCACATCGGCAACCTGCTGATCGTTCAGACGCCAGCCAAACGCCGGCATGGTGATGGTCGACGGCGCGCCCTGTACGCCAGGCAACTGTCCGCCCACCAGCACGATATGGATCAGCGAGGTCGGATCATCGGCCTGCACCACCGGGTTGCCACGCAGCGCCGGGAAGAAGCGCTGATAGCCACTGCCGTCGGTTTTATGGCAGGCGGCACAGCTGTCAACATAGGTGGCTGCGCCGGTCGCACTGTCGTCACCTTTCCACAACGCTTTGGCGGTGGCGTCATCGACGCTGAACACCGTCTGATGCGGATCTTTCGCGCCGAGCGACTTCAGATAACGCGCAATGGCGGTGATATCGGCGTCGCTCAGATGCTGCAGACTGTGCTCAACCACCTCGGTCATGCCACCAAATGCGGCGGTCTGATCGTTGCGGCCATAGCGCAGGAACTGTCGCAGATCGTCTTCACTCCAGCGGCCCAGCCCATCGCGGTTATCGCCGCGCAGGTTGCTGGCGGTCCAGCCATCAATCGGCGCGCTGCTGCCAGCCAGATAGTCACTGCCTTCCTGGTTGGTCAGCGCCTTCTCCTGCATGGTGACGCTGCGCGGCGTGTGGCAGGCGCCACAGTGGCCCAGACCTTCCACCAGGTAGCGGCCGCGCGCCAGCACCGGATCTTCCTGTGCGGCAGGCTGGAACGCCTTAACCTCAGGAGCAAACACCGTACGCCAGATCGCCAGCGGCCAGCGCATCGACAGCGGCCACGGAATGTCGCTCTCTTTATTCGGTTGCTTCACCGCCGCCACGCCGTGCATGAAGTAAGCATAAAGCGCCTTCATGTCCTCATCGCTGACCACCGCGTAAGAGGGAAACGGCATCGCCGGATAGAGCGTATCGCCATTTTTCGCCACGCCATGACGAACCGCCTTCTGGAAGTCGTCGTAGCTGTAGTCGCCAATGCCGGTTGCCGGATCGGGCGTGATGTTGGTGGAATAGATGGTGCCAATCGGCGTAGCCATCGGCAGGCCGCCAGCAAACGCCGCGCCGTCTTTCGCGGTGTGACAGGCAACACAGTCACCGGCCCGCGCCAGATACTCGCCCCGTTTCACCAGCTCGTCACGGTTGTCGTCCGCCAGCGCGGCGAAGGTCAGGGTGCCCAAAATCAGGGCCAGAATGCCATTTTTCATCGCCATGTTCCTTATGCCTGCACCAGTGGACCTGGGTTCTTCAGGTACTGCTCACGAATCGCTTTAGCTGACCAGTACGTCAGCGCCGCCACCATGCCGGTCGGGTTGTAGCCCAGTCCCTGCGGGAAGGCGGAAGCGCCTGGCACAAACACATTCGGCACATCCCAGCTCTGCAGATAGCGGTTTACCGCGCTGGTTTTCGGATCGTCGCCCATGATCGCCCCACCACTGATGTGGGTGGTCTGATAAACGGTCGAATCGAAATGGCTGCCCGGCTTTTTCGCGCCGCCAATGATCATTTTCGGGTTCATGGCTTCGGCGATTTTATGCATCTTGCCGACCATGAACTGCGCCATTTTGATGTCGTTCTCCTGCCAGTCAAAGGTCATACGCAGCAGAGGCTGGCCGTAGGCATCTTTGTAGTTCGGATCGAGATCAAGGTAGTTAGCGCGATAGGACTGGTGCGCACCGTGGGCATCCATCGACAGGTGATGGGTATAGGTGTCGGCCACTGCGGCTTTCCACTGGCTGCCCCAGTTTGGCGTACCCGCCGGCACCGGCAGGCCAGAGATCGGTTTGGTGCCCGCCTGGTTAACCCAGAATGGCGATCCCCCGACAAAGCCGTGCGGACCGTGATCGAAGTTATCGGCATTGAAATCATCAATCCCGACGCCCGCGCCACCCGCACCGATAAATGGGTTGGTGGTGGTGTTTTTGTCGAACAGCGCCTTCAGCGTCGAGAGGTTCTGATAGGCGAAGTTACGGCCGACGGTGCCTTCGTTGGTGATCGGGTTGTAAGGTTTGCCAATGCCCGACAGCAGCATCAGGTGCACGTTGTGGAACTGGAAGGCGGAGAGAATCACCAGATCTGCAGGCTGAATCTGCTCGCGGCCCTGACCATCAACATAGGTCACGCCGGTGGCGCGCTTTTTGTCATCGCTGAGGTTAACCCGCAGCACGTAGGCGTTGTTGCGCAGCTCAAACTTCGGTTCCTGACGCAGCGCAGGCAGAATATTGACGTTTGGCGACGCCTTGGAGTACATGTAGCAGGCATAACCACTGCAGAAACCGCAGAAGTTGCACGGGCCCATCTGTGCGCCGTAGGGATTAGTGTACGGGCCGGAGGTGTTAGCGGACGGCAGATCGTAAGGGTGATAGCCCACCGACTCTGCTGCCTGGGCGAACAGCTGCGCTGAATAAGTGCGCTTCTGCGCGGGCAGCGGGAAGTTATCTGAACGATCGGGCGCAAACGGGTTACCGCCCTTGTCTTTCCCCACCACCTGACCTTTGATGCTCCAGCGCTGCCTGAGGTACCAAACACCTTTTCCGCCTTGTCGAAGAACGGCTCCAGTTCGTCATAGCTGACGCCAAAGTCCTGAATCGTCATGCCCTGCGGAATGAAGTTCTTGCCGTAACGCTCTTCGTAATGGCTGCGCATCCGCAGTTCAATCGGATCGACGCGGAAATGGACGCCAGACCAGTGCAGACCCGCGCCGCCGGTGCCGGTGCCCGGCAGAAACGCGGCCAGCTGGCGATAAGGTACCGCGGTCTGCGAAGCATCATGACGAATGGTGACGGTGCTTTTAGAGAGATCCTGGAACAGTTTTTTGCGGACGTTGTAGGTCAGCTCATCAATTGACTGCGGGTAAGAGCCGTCAGGATAGGTATCGCGATGCGGTCCGCGTTCCAGCGCCAGCACGTTGAGACCCGCTTCGGTCAACTCTTTCGCCATGATCGCGCCTGCCCAGCCGAAACCGACGATCACCGCATCCACTTTTTTCATTTCGTTTGCCATGCTTACGCTCTCTCCCCGCGAATCGACACTGACGGGAACGGATAACGTTCGCCGCGCTCTACCCAGTCCATAAAGTCGGCGCGTGCGCCAGGGAAGTTGATCAGCTTCCAGCCCACCATTCCCTGATTACCGCCGTGGATAGGATCGCTGAAGAAGCCTTCGCGGGTGTTTTGCAGCAGAAACGCAAAGAAGGTTTTGGCCGGCAACTGGCTGAATTCAGCGTTGCCACTCTCCATCGCCTGCAGTAAAGCATCCTGCTGCTCGCCGCTCAGCTGCGCAAACACCTTGCCATGCTGCTGTTTGCTGTAGCCATCGGCATCGGCAATGCCCAGGCGGTAAATCTGCTGCGGCACCAGCGGCAGCTGATAGCCCAGCTCTTTTGGCAGGTCGGGATTAAACGGTCCCTGCATATACCAGTTAGAGCCGGTGGCATATGGGGTATTCATCTGGCGATCAATGAACTCCGGCACGCCGGCTTCCAGCGCGCCAGGGCCGCGCTCATCGCGCGGGATCAGGCGTGCAACCGCGGCGGAGATAAACGCGAACTCTTCGGCGGTGAACCAGGCGGGCTGGTAGTCACGCGCCTGCTGGGGCGCGGCCGGGGTCTCAGCCGCCTGTGCCGCCAGCGGCAGCGACAGTGCGCCCATCGCCGTACTGCCTACCGCCATTGCTGGCGCCAGGGTGATAGTCTTCAGCAAAAAATCCCTGCGTGAATGACCCTTTTTTTGTTCTGACATGACATTGCCTCATTCCCGCCAGTCGGCGGTATGAAAGGGTAAATGGTTGCGTTGTTATGATTTTTATTAGCGGATTAAGGGTTACAGCTTCATTGTTACCGGTAACAATGCGCGCTAGTGTAACACCACTGTCGATAAAGATTTAGTTCCCGGAAACAAAACCGCACAATTTCATTAACATCCACCCCGGCTGTCATCAGCAGAAACAACAGACTACAGACATCAGGCAGGCAAAACGTTATAACAGGCAACACACAACAGCGGAGTGCCTATGTTTAAGTCTTTTTTCCCGCGGCCAGCGCTGTTTTTCAGCTCAGCGGCCCTCTGGAGCTTATTAGCGATTTTTGCCTGGTTTGGCTTTGCCGCGCATCTGCCCGGCATGTGGCCCACCCTCGACGCAGCGATGAAACAGCCATTACCCACCAGTGCCGCGCGGTTTATTGCCGCCAGCCAGCTGTGGTTTTATCTCTACTACTGGATAATGGTGGCCGTTTTTGCCCTCGCCTGGCGGCTGATTGACAATCATCCGTGGCAGCGCTGGTCAGTCTGGGGATCGGCGCTGATTATTTTTGTCACCTGGTTTGGTGTGCAGGTCGGCGTGGCGGTCAACGCCTGGTATGGTCCGTTTTACGACTTAATTCAGAAGGCGCTGACGAAAGCAGGATCGGTGCAGATCGTTGAGTTTTATCACGAAGTGCGTGCTTTTCTCGGCATTGCGTTGATCGCGGTAGTGATTGGCGTGCTCAATTCGTTCTTTATCAGCCACTGGGTTTTCCGCTGGCGTACCGCCATGAACAACTACTATATGCATAACTGGCAGCGACTGCGTCATGTCGAAGGCGCCGCGCAGCGTGTGCAGGAAGACACCATGCGGTTTGCCTCTACGCTGGAAGACTGGGGCGTCAGTTTTATTCAGGCGATCATGACTTTAGTGGCCTTTTTGCCGGTGCTGGTGGCGCTGTCGCACCATGTCAAAGATGTGCCGTTCCTTGGCAATATTCCGTATGCGCTGGTGATTGCCGCCGTGCTGTGGTCGGTATTCGGCACCGGTTTACTGGCGATAGTCGGCATTAAATTACCCGGCCTGGAGTTTCGTAATCAGCGGGTGGAAGCGGCTTACCGTAAAGAGCTGGTGTATGGCGAGGATAATGCTGACCGCGCCCGGCCACAGACGGTGCAGGAGCTGTTCGGTCGGGTACGGTTCAACTACTTCCGTCTCTACTTTCACTATCTCTACTTCAACATCACCCGCATTCTCTATCTGCAGGTGGATAATGTGTTTGGCCTGTTCCTGCTGTTTCCGTCGATTGTGGCCGGCACCATCACGCTGGGCCTGCTGAACCAGATTACAAACGTATTTGACCAGGTACGTGGTTCATTCCAGTACCTGATCGCTTCATGGTCAACGCTGGTTGAACTGATGTCGATCTACAAACGTCTGCGCAGCTTTGAGCAGATTCTGGATGATATCCCGCACGATGAGATGATGCGCGAAGCGTCAGAAGAGGTATAACGGGCTGGAAAGAGAGAAGCCGCAATAATGTGGCTTCTTTTTTTTAATCACAGATCAAACGCTATTCTTTTGCCTGTCGGCAATTTGACATCGATACTTATCTCGCCTCCCAGAGCGGTAACATAACGCTTCAGCGTAGAAAGGCGGGGATCGTTATCAGCCTGTTCCATTCTGGCGATAGTTGGCTGTTTCACCCCCATTGCGTGTGCCATCTCTGTCTGTGAAAGGTTGAGTTCTTCCCGCAACATGTTTAGCGCGACAACCTGCCGCATTGCATCAACTTTTTCGGCAATGCGCTCGCGACTTTCCGAGCTTTGTTTTGCCATCAGCTCTTTTAAATTAGCCATTATCCGCTCCATTCAGGTACTTACAGAATTCAGCATCTGCCAGTTTGATCATGTCTTTATAGAATTTATTTTCCTTAACCCCGGTTTTATCGCCTGCACACAACACAATGCCGCGGCGAGAAGGGTCAAAAGCAAAGAAGGTTCGTATCGGTTTGCCTTGATGCTGCACTCTTAGTTCTTTCATATTCGGAAAATCAGAGTCGTCTACGGTATCAGCAAACGGCCTCCCTAACTGCGGCCCATACTCAGACAGGATAACCCTCGCTGCAAGCATACCCTCTTCAGTTCCTCGGTCTGAGTCTTAAACCACTCATCAAATCTATTAGTTGTATTCACATCTGGTTGTATTCACATCCCACATCGCAACATCCTTATAGCGAATAAGCTATAAAGACAAGTGTCTCGCGAGCGACCAGGGCAAAAGGATCTCCCAGACCGCAAACCGGCTTTGAAAATAATAAAGCCACTCTGATGAGTGGCTTTATTATTTACAGAGGCTGGAGGTGAAAGTACGCCCCCGCGCCGGTAAGTGGCAATCACCTTTTACAAGGCAATACGCATGACGCTGTCGGGATCTTTTGGCGGCGCTTTACGCGAACCCGGTTGCTTGACGCTGACATAGAGCGTATTACCGTCGGCGGACAAAGCGAGGCTGTTCGGCAGACCTGGGGTTTTCACGCTCCGTTTCACGCGGTAGTTGCTGGCGTCAATGATGCTGACTTCGCCCGCTTTACGGTGAGTAACATACAGCTCATTGCGATCCTGATTGAACAGCACCGCCAGTGATTCCGGCACGTCAATTCGCTGGATCACCTGCTGAGTGCGCAAATCGACCACCAGCACCTGAGCCTGCTTCGAATCGCTGAGGAAGGCACGCTGACCGCGCGTATCCAGCGCAATGTTGAGGAAAAAGTGCTCTTTATCGCCGTCGATCTTCTGCTTCTTCTCAATCGCATTAGTGCGGGCGTTGAGGGTAACCAGCTCACCGTCGCCATTGGTGACGTAAACTTTCTGCGCCGCTGAATCTACCGCCAGCCCGGTCGCCATTTTGCCGGTATTCGGCACGGTACTGATCAGTTGCAGCGTGCTGCCATCCACCACCCAGACCACGCTCTGCGGTCCCAGACCGGTAACATAAACGCGATTGGTTTTCACATCGACTGCCACCTGACGCGGCTGCAGCGGACGTACCGTTTCACTGCGCTTGCGGCCATCGAGTAGCAGGCTGTTGAGCACTTTGCCGCTGCTGGCGTCAATGGCGGTCAGTGAACCCTCAACGGTATTGCCGACGTAAAGCACGTTAGTCTGCGGGTTGATCGCTGCGCCAAACGCTTTCAGGTCACTGTTAATCGACTGCTGCACCGCCAGCGTGGTGGGATCGAGACGGAAAACCGTGCCACCGTTTCCGTTGCTGTTCTGTGACGTGGCGACAAAAACCGCGTTATCTTTCGGGCTGAAGGCCAGTTCGTACACGCCTTTGCCGATCGGCTGGTTGAGTTCATCTGCCTGCACCGCCAGTAAGCCTGACGCAGAAAACAGTGCTGTCGCCAGCATCAGAGGACGCAGCGCCCAGCGCGTATTGATTATCGCTTTCATAACTTCTCCATAGTAAATCCACCGCAGACACGGTGAAAAGAAAGCCCGACATTGCAACCAGAAAGCATCTGACCCGCGATCAGATGAGAATGTTTTTGAGAATAATAATTATTTCGGTGGGAAAGTGACAGGATTATTATTGGTCAGCAACCAACGCCGCCAGGACGCCCGGGGGCGTCCTGTCAGCACAAGCGGAGAATGCGCAGCTTATTTCAGCAGCTCAGCGGTCATGTGAACGCCGTTGTTGGTGTAGGCTTCGGTGATTTTATATGAAGCACCGTGTTCCTGCGCCTGAGCAGCGATTTTCGCTTCAGCGCCGTCCAGCGTAGAGTCGACAGCGGTCACAGACTGGGCAAAGCTGGCGAATGGCAGAACAGAAAGCGCGATAACTGCTGCAAAAGTTTTGATAGATTTCATGGTCAATTCCTCGATTAAGTTTTATCAGGTAAGGCGTGTTGCCTTGTTGATAGATATACTAGGCCGAATCTTGATCAGTAAAAAGCGGAGACTTTTGCTTATCTCTTTCAATAAAACTGATGATGAAAAGCACATTTCGCACAGTTATTGCTCAAAAGGTTAATAATCCACAGTCAATAAAAAAGGCAGCACAAATGGCTGCCTTTGATCGATTAACCGTGATGTCGCACCCGGCTGAAGATAGTCAGCGCCGCCAGCAGCATCAGTACCCCGCTGGCGAGGAATACGCCACCCGCACCGCGCAGGTCAAACATCCAGCCCCCCGCTGCGGCACCGACGGTGATCGCCAGCTGGATAGTCGCCACCAGTAAACCCCCGCCTGATTCGGCATCATCCGGTACCGCGCGCGAAATCCAGGTTGACCAGCCGGTTGGCATCGAACCAAACGCCATGCCCCATACCGCCACGCCCACGCCAACCAGCCAGCTGACGTCGCCGAAGCTCACCAGCAGCAGCGCGGTGAGGCTCATCAGCAGCGCCATGCCACTGAGGGTCAGCGATACGCTGCGGGTCACCAGGTAGCCAGCCAGCGAAGTCCCGAAAAAGTTCGCTACACCAAACGCCAGCAGCGCCAGCGATAGCTGATTGAGATTCAGCTGAGCAACGCCTTCAAGGAACGGGCGCAGATAGGTAAAGAAGGCGAAGTGGCCGGTAAACATCATGATGACGGCCAGCATGCCCCAGCGCATCACGCCGATCCGCAGCAGATCCAGCACCCCGCCGCTACGCGCCTTATTCTCTGCCGGCATCGCGGGCAGGGTGAAAAATTGCCACAACAGCGCCACGGCCCCCAGTCCGGCGGTCAGCATAAAGATGTTGCGCCAGCCGACCAGCCCACCGAGATAACTGCCGAGCGGCGTGGCGATAATGGTCGCCAGCGAGATACCGCTAAAGACGATGGAGAGCGCGCGCGGCACCTGATCGGCCGGCACCAGCCGCATGGTAATCGCGGTCGACAGCGTCCAGAAGCCACCAATCGCCATGCCCAGCAGCACGCGCGCCAGCAGGATGGTCGTCAGGTTCCCCGCCAGCGCCACCATCAGCGCTGAAGCAATCAGCAGCAGCGAAAACACCAGCATCACGATGCGGCGGTCAATCCGTCGGGTGATGCTGGCGGTGATCAGGCTGGTAAACAGCGCGACCAGTGCAGTAATGGTTACGGTCTGACCCGCCTGACCTTCGGAGACGCCAAGACTCTGAGCCATCGGCGTCAGTAAACTGACCGGTAAAAATTCGGCGGTGATCAGGCTGAATACGCCAAACGCCATTGCAAATACCGCGCCCCACGCGGGACGGGCGGGCGAGGAAACCTCATCAGCCACTTCGGTTGTCAGACTCATGCTGCTTCTCCGGATGCAAAAAAAAGTAAGTGTGATGATAGTGGGCAGCCGCAAGACGATCTATGATGCTTACACCGTCATTTCTGATAATTCGTCTGGAATCGTATGAGCCATTATGAAGACCTGACCAGTGAACTGCTGATGGGAATGCGGCTGTATGGGGTTAACTATCAGCGCATCGCCGTCAGCGCCCCGTTCGGATTGCGCTTTGATAACGCGCCAGGACGGGCACAGTTTCACTTTGTCGGACGCGGCACGTTGCAGGTGCGCAGCGCCTCAGGCGAGGTGTTTCAGCTTAACAGTGGCGATGCGCTGTTAGTGCCGCATGGCAAACCGCACAGCCTGATCTCCAGCGAAGAGGTGGAGTGTCAGTGTGTCGCCAATATGGCGAGCAAACCGATCTGCGACAGCGTCTGCGCCATCACCGCCCCGGCCGATGCCTGTGACGACGAACACAGCGTGCTGTTGTTCAGCGCCTGTATGGCGTTTGAACTCGGCGGCATGCAGCCGCTGATTAATACCATGCCGGATGTGATGCTGGTGAGTACCCTGCTGTCGCAGTACCCGGAGATCCGGCCGATTCTGGAGGCGATGGAACGCGAGTCGCGTACCCGGCAGGCGGGCTTCGCTGGCATCCTTTCGCGTCTGGCGGATGTGGTAGCGGCGCTGATTGTGCGTGGCTGGGTGGAGAATGGCTGCGGTAAAAGCAGCGGACTGGTACAGGCGATGCGCGATCCGCGGCTCAGTCAGGCAATTGCCGCCATGCACCGCGAACCGGGCGAGAACTGGACGGTGGCGCGGCTGGCCCGCGTGGCGGGCTGCTCACGTTCGGTATTTGCCGAGCGCTTTCTTAACGCCACCGGCATGACGCCGCTGCGTTATCTGACCGAGCTGCGGATGCGGCTGGCGGTGCAGCGCATTGTGAATAACGGTGAGGCGGTGGAAGCCGTCGCCTTTCATCTCGGCTACGGCTCAATTGCGGCTTTTAGTCGCGCCTTTAAGCGCATTGTCGGTCAGTCACCTGGCGCGCTGCGTGCCGGACGCGACAGCAGCCAGGCGCTGGCCTCTTAGCGAAATACGCTGATCGCTTCCACCAGGCGGTTGGCCTGATGCGTCATGCGGCCGGATGCTTCGGCGCTTTCGGCTACCCGGGCAGCGTTCTGGTGGGTGATGTCATCCAGATCTTCTACCGCGCTACTGACTTCGCTCAGCGCCGTAGCCTGTTCAGCGGTGGCCGCACTGATCTGTGCAATCAGCGTGGTGACGTTCTGCACCTGCGAGACGATATCCTGCATGGTGCGGCCCGCTGCGCTGGCGTGCTGATTGCCGGAACTGACCCGGCTGGCGCTGGTCTCTACCAGCATTTTAATCTCACTGGCGGCTTTGGCGCTACGCTGCGCCAGGCTGCGGACTTCACCTGCCACCACTGCAAACCCCTTGCCCTGCTCGCCCGCCCGCGCTGCTTCAACCGCCGCGTTAAGCGCCAGAATATTGGTCTGGAAAGCAATACCGTCGATCACGCTGGTGATGTTGGCGATGCGCTTTGAACTGTCAGCAATTTCGCCCATCATCTCCATCATCTCTTTCATTACGTCGCCGCCTTTCATCGCCGCGCTGCTGGTATCTGACGACAGGGTATTCACTTCATGGGCGGTTTCGGTGTTGCTTTTCACCGTCGCGGTCATCTCATTCATGGTGGCGGCGGTTTGCTGTACGTTAGCGGCCGCCTGCTCGGTGCGGCGACTCAGCTCGTTGTTACTGCGGGCGATGGCGTCGCTGGCGCTGAGTACGTTTATCGCCTGTCCGCTGACATCATCCACCAGCCAGCGGAACATTAACCCGAGCTGGCCGATGGCGCGCAGCGTGACGCCGACTTCATCAACCCGATCCATCTGATCAACTTTATGGCTGGCACCGGTCGCCACGCTCAGCGCCTGTTTGCACATCCGCTCGATAGGCCGTGAGATCTGCTGCTCCAGCCACAGGCTGGCCAGCGTCAGCAGTGCCGTCATCCCCACCGTGAAGCCGCCCAGTGCCGCCGGCGTGACGCCTGCGGCCCAGACGCCCGCCACCGACAGCGGCAGTAAGGTCAACAGGGTGCTGCGGATACGCCAGCGAAGCGGCAGCGTTTTCAGGATAGAAGCAGGTCGCCGCCAGCCGCTGCGCACCACCAGGCCTTTATAAAAGCGTCGTCCTTTCGTGCGCCCTGCCTGAAAATCCTGATACAGCGCCTCCGCCTGACGTACTTCTTCCGCGCCCGGTTTGGTGCGCACCGACATATAGCCCTGCACCTTCCCGTCGCGCACCACCGGTATGGCATTGGCGCGTACCCAGTAATGATCGCCATTTTTACGGCGGTTTTTCACCAGTGCTGTCCAGGGTTCGCCCTGTTTCAGCGTGGCCCACATATCGGCAAAGGCTTCTGCCGGCATATCCGGGTGACGCACCATATTGTGTGGCTGGCCGTTGATCTCTTCGGTAGAGAAGCCGCTCGCCTCAATAAACGCATCGTTAGCATAGGTGATGTAACTGTTGAGATCGGTAGTCGACATCAGGGTCGCGTGATCGTCGAACAGATATTCACGCTGGGAAACGGGCTGGTTATTACGCATCTCAAAAGTCCTTGAAGACCCATTATCCTGCACGCTGGGGTGATGTTGTCAGCGTGGAAGCGTTGGGCAAATAAATAACGATTACCTTTTTTTATGTTTTCGGCATGCTTTCCTACTCTCTTTAGCGTTTCCGTTAAATTAGTGGCAATAAAAAAGCCGCTTTGCAGCGGCTTTCACATTTTTCCGTCATGTCATTCGTTAGCGCCACTGGAGAATGGCTGCATTACGCTGGCGTCAGCTGAGATCGACATTGCGGGTGCCAAACCACCAGGTGAGGAAAAAGCCGCCGACCCAGGCCACCATCAGTCCGGCCAGATAGACCGCCATGCCAGCAAAAATGCCCTGGCTGGAGGTCATTAGCGGCAGCGTCACCAGTCCCGACGGGCCAAACACGGTATTCATGCCGATCGGTAAGCCCAGCCACGCCACCAGGCCGATAAAGAAACCGCCCAGCGCCCCGCCGCCACAGGCGGTGATAAACGGCTTGAGTCGCGGCAGCGTGACGCCGTAAATCAGCGGTTCGCCCACCCCGAGCAGCCCCGGCACAATCGCACCTTTGATTTGCGCCCGCAGCAGCGCCCCTTTTTCTGCCTTACACCACAGCGCCAGCGAAGCGCCAACCTGGCCTGCACCGGCCATCGCCAGAATCGGAAACAGTGAGTTGAAGCCCTGGGTTTCCATCAGCGCGAAGTAGACCGGAATAAAGCCCTGATGAATGCCAAACATCACCGCGATCAGGAACAGTCCGGCCAGCAGCGCACAGCCAAAGGGGTTGTTATTCA
>MIEI01000047.1 GCA_002095305.1 Pantoea brenneri | reverse complement strand
CCGCGTCAGCGTTAAAACCGATGGTGGCCCGCGCCGCGTCGGAACTATTCTGGCCATGGAGCCGTTTAATGAAGGCACCATGTTTCTGGTGGCGCTGGAAGATTACCCGTTAGGCATCTGGTTTTTTAACGAGGATGGTCATCCGGAGGGGATTTTTGTTGAGCCTTACAGCACAGAATAAACCGGCCGGCACGTCGCGCCACTGCTGATGCGATCCTCCTCCCCGTGGCGGGGAGGAGGCAAAGCCAGACCGCCGTCACTGACCCGACGGCATCACTGCTCTATTAATTCTGCACTTCCCTGTCGGCACTCTCTGTCTGCACTCCAACTGCGCTTAAAACGTTTCCCAGTTATCATTACCGCTTGCCAGTGCCGGACGAGGCGCAAGGGCAGGGGTTTTCACCGGCGCGGTGGCGCGGCTGGCGGTGCCAGCCAGCACCGGCGTATCCTGCAGGCGGAAAGCCGATACCGCCTGAGTCAGTTTACCGGCCTGATCTTCCAGCGATGCAGCCGCCGCAGAGGCTTCTTCGACCAGCGAGGCGTTCTGCTGGGTGACATTATCCATTTCGGTAACGGCCTGGCTGACCTGCTGAATCCCACGGCTCTGTTCGTCAGAGGCGGCGGCAATCTCTGCCATGATATCGGTGACCCGACGTACCGCTTCGACAATCTCGCCCATAGTGTTACCGGCAGCGCCGACCTGCTGCGAACCATCTTTAATCAGCGTGACCGACTCGGCAATCAGCGACTCAATCTCTTTTGCTGCCTGCGCACTGCGCTGTGCCAGATTACGGACCTCACTCGCGACCACCGCAAATCCCCGACCCTGTTCACCGGCACGAGCGGCTTCGACCGCCGCGTTCAGTGCCAGAATGTTGGTCTGAAAGGCGATGCTGTTGATGACGTTGGTGATCTCGGCAATCTTTTTCGAGCTACCGGAAATGTTGGTCATGGTTTTTACAACGCCGCTGACCAGGTCGCCGCCACTGCGGGCTTTACCGGAGGCATCGGCGGCCAGCTGGCTGGCGTGATGGGCATTTTCGGCGTTCTGCTTCACCGTGGCGGTGAGCTGTTCCATGCTGGCGGCCGTCTGTTCCAGTGCTGCCGCCTGCTGTTCAGTACGCGAGGAGAGGTCGGTATTGCCAGCAGAGATTTCGCTGGAGCCCTGATAAATGGCGACGGCACCTTCACGCACCGTGCCGACGGTTTTCACCAGCGACTGCTGCATTAACTGCAGATTGTGGATCAGGGTGCCTATTTCGCTGCGACCATGTGGCAGCGGTGGTGCCGTCAGGTCGCCCTGTGCGATACGCTCAATGCGTGACACCGACTGACGCAGCGGATTAATCACCACCCGACGCAGGAAGACAAAGGTCAGCAGCACCAGCAGCAGCGCAGCGCCAAAGGCCACCGCCATCGCAATAAAGCCAATACGCGACTGATGGTTGGCTTCGGCGGTGATCGCATTGGCGCGGTCGGTACGGATTTTGATCGCCTTCAGCAGCACCGCATTGTAGTCGGCGTCCAGTTTGCGGGTAACGTCGGTTTCCTGCGCGATAATGCCCTCGAAGCTGCCTTGCTTACCGGCGTTAATCATCGGTATCAGGCCTTTCTCAATATAGTCGTTAAAGCGTGCCTGCAGCGTGGCATCCAGCGCGACATCCTCGGGCGACTTCTCCTTGCGGTCGGCGTAGACTTTAAACCCGTCTTTAGCCTGCTGAATACGTTTCTCTGCCGACGCGAGATTAGCGCGAAACTCATCCATCTCACCGATACGCGCCGCGGCGCCGGCCTGAATAACCGTCAGACGGGCAGTACGTAAGTGGTTTGAACTGTTCGAGATACCCATCCGCACCTGAATTTCGTCAGTGGCGTCACTGAGCGAGTGATTACCTGAAATAAGAAAGTAACTGGCGACACCAATACAGAGTGCGAACAGCAGCAGAATGCCGCCGAAGATCAGGCTAAACAGCGGGACAAGGCGGAGGTTCTGCCATATACCCGAGGTGTTCTGTCCATCATTAACCAATGCAGTGTTCATATCCTTGCTCTCTTGAGGCTGTTGTTATAAGGCTTAACATCGGCAAAAGAGCGGAAAGGCTTAGCGGCAGGAGTGAGATCTGGCTCCCAGTTTGAGGCAAAAAAAAAACGGCCATCCTGGCCGGTTTTCATTGCGGGTCGTTATCTTACGTTAACGTAGATACCCGACGTGACGTTATCAGTTAAACGCACCACATGATAAATAACCTGCTTATTATGGGTTTTGATTTTGCGTTTAATATTACCTTTATGTGACGAAACAGTTTTCGCCTTTATTTGCATTTTATCTGAGATCTGAATGGTGTCATGACCTGACATCCACATCTTCAGCATATTTGACTCGGTCTGGCTCAGCGTTAATGGATGAACATCCATTCCTGAAGAGATACGCGCAGACTGATTGAGTTTTTTCTGCAAATAGGTGCTAAGTAACGAATCCAGAGTCGATGTCTTTATCGATTTTGACGTAATAATCAGGTTCTTACGAACGTAGAGGTATTCCTCAAAATGGATATTGCTTATCGCCATGAATATAAAGAACAGCGTATCAGGGTGCTGCGTAATAATGCTGCGGATACGTTCGCTGGAGTCGGGTTCATGAATAAAGCAGTCTTCATTAATAAAGACGACACCAGGTTTTAATTGTTCACATTTTTGCTGTAGTTGCTCAATATCGGAGGCAGAAGTGATATTTTTCTTCTTAACTCCTTTAAAAGACATGTAGTCCGATAATCCCAGGCGTGTGTAGTTGCAGGAATCCATAATAATCGTTGGCATAATAGCGACCCTCACCAATTTGTTATCCGTTTAAATCAACGATGAATTACGCGTTGCGGTACGAGAGAGATTTCTAAGGCACTTTTTTATTCTGCTCGTGCAGTGTGGTAACAGGCAAACGCCTGTAAAAGTCTTCATCCCTGACCCGTTCTGCAAAAATATTGTGCTGCTTTGACGTCACACATTCTCCGGTTATGGCGGGGAATGCCAGTGAAAAACCGGAGGTTAAGTAAGACTCTGTTTTTGGGAGCGCTGTCACTATCGCTGAAAACCCGGAGTTTTCTGATAGGACAAATCTTAAAAACATTTGTTTTACGAAAGTGTGATGTCTCAGCGTGTGTTGACAATGCCGGAAAAAACATTTTTTAACAAGAAAAATCACTAAAGAATTTTTTTTGTTCAAATTCAACGAATTGCCTTTTTTATCAACAAATTCACAGTCTAACCGCTGCTGTGAACCGCCCAACTAAAATACGCGAAGCCCGGTTTAATAAGAATTATTTTCAGACTCTCAGCACATTTATCAGAATTTCCTTAGTTGCATTCTGGAAAATATGGTTTGAAAAATGCACGGATGGTTTTGCGTTACTTAAGTATCAGTAAGCAAAGATAGTTAGAAACTTAATGTTCAGGGACGGGATAGTTCTGTCAGGAACAGGGCGAGTAAATCAAACACTTCACCGAACAAATGCTCACAGAACGGGGCGAGCAGTGGCATCAGCATACTGATAGTCAAAATGCCTACTGATAAGGTGATCGGGAAGCCAATTGCGAAGATTGATAACTGTGGTGAAACACGGTTTAACAAACCTAGTACCAGATTTAGCATGAGGAGCAAAACGATTAAGGGTAGCGCTAACATCATGCCATTAAGGAAAATTAATCCGCCCGACTTCACCAGCGCCATAAACGCATTGGCATTCAGTGGATGTCCGCCAATCGGCAACGTATGAAAACTGTCCGCCAGCAACGAGATCAGCCACAGGTGTCCGTTGAAGGTCAGGAACAGTAACATCGCCAGCATGTCTAAAAAACGCGCCAGTACCGGCATGTTGAGGCGGCTGCCGGGATCAAAAAAGGTGGCGAACGACAGGCCCATCTGTAAGCCAATCACTTCCCCGGCGGTCCGCACCGCGGCAAAAGCAAACTGCATGGTAAAGCCGAGCGCAATGCCAATCAGCATCTGCTGGATTAGCAGCCAGAAGCCGGCCGGCGAAAACAGCGTCACGTTAACCGGCGGCAGCAGCGGCATTAACAGCCAGGTGATCATCACTGCCAGACCAATTTTGACCCGGTGACTGATAGATCGTTCATTAAGCAGCGGCGCAGAGGCCAGCAGCGCCAGAATACGCACCAGTGGCCAGAAAAACTGGCTCACCCAATGTACCAGCTGGCTGCTGTCGAGAGTAATCATCAGCCGATGATGTAAGGCAGGTTGGAAAAGACGGTGCGGATATAGTCGAGCAGCAGATTCAGCATCCACGGGCCGGCAATAATGCCGGTGGTCGCCACCGCCAGAATTTTCGGAATGAACGACAGGGTCTGTTCATTGACCTGAGTGGCGGCCTGCAACAGGCTGATAAGCAATCCACTGACCAGCGCGGCCAGCAGCATCGGGGCGGCCAGCATCAGCGCGACGCGCATCGCTTCCTGGCCCATTACCATTACTGATTCGGGTGTCATGTTGTGCTCCGGGAATAGGGGGGATCAGGAGTAGAAGCTTTGCGCCAGTGAGCCGACCAGCAGTTGCCAGCCATCGACCAGCACAAACAGCATCAGCTTAAACGGCAGTGAGATTGTCGCCGGTGGCACCATCATCATCCCCAGCGCCATCAGCACGCTGGCCACCACCAGGTCAATAATCAGAAACGGGATAAACACGGTAAAACCAATCTGGAAAGCGGTCTTCAGCTCGCTGGTCACGTAAGCGGGCAGCAGGATGCGCATCGGCACCGCTTCCGGGCCGGCAATCGGCGCGGTATTCGCCAGGCGAGCGAACAGGGCCAGATCCGCTTCACGGGTCTGACGCAGCATAAACTCACGCAGCGGCTGGGCGCCTTTCTCGATCGCCACATCCATGCTGATTTTGTCCTGGCTGAACGGCAGGTAGGCGTCCTGATAAATCTTGTCGAAGGTCGCGCCATAATAAAGAAGGTCAGAAACAGCGACAGCCCCAGCAGAACCTGGTTCGGCGGTGCAGAGGGCGTACCCAATGCGTTACGCAGCAAACCAAACACAATGATGATGCGGGTAAAGCTGGTCATCATCAGCAGCACCGCCGGAATAAAGGTCAGGGCGGTGATAAACACCAGCGTCTGCACCGGCAGCGACCAGCTCTGGCCGCCGTTTGGCAGCGCATGACTCACCAGGCCCGGAAGCTGGGCATGGGCAACCGGTGCCAGCAACAGCAGTGGCAATAAAGGAAGCAGTCGACGCATCATTGGGGTTTTCCGGGACGTTTAACCAGGTTCTGTAACAGCTGACGAAAATCCTGTGGGGCAGCCTGCGCTGGCGTATTCTCCAGCGGCGCACCCGGCGGTAGCGTATGCAGATGGGTAATCTGCTGTGCGGTCACACCAAGCACCAGACGGGCATCGGCGGTATCGATAATCACCACCCGCTCACGCTGGCCGACCTGCACGCTGGCGGTCAGTTTAAGCTCCTGGCCGCTCACCTTCTTCGGCGCGAAGCCAAAGCGGCGTGCCAGCCAGGCGCAGGCCAGAATCAATAAAATAATCACCGCTAACATGCTGCTGACCTGCACCACCATTGAGCCGGTGGAAATCGGCTGTGCGTGTGGCGCAGCAGGTTGCAGACTTTGATTCTGGCTAGTCATTCTCAGCGACTCAGACGACGCATACGTTCGGACGGAGTAATAATGTCAGTGATGCGCACGCCATATTTGTCGTTGACCACCACCACTTCACCCTGAGCAATCAGGTAACCGTTGATCAGAATATCCAGCGGTTCGCCTGCCAGGCCGTCGAGCGACACCACTGAACCCTGCGCCAGACGCAGCAGCTCTTTGATGGTCATCTTGGTACGGCCCAGTTCCACGGTCAGTTTGACCGGGATATCCATGATCAGATCGATATCCTGCAGTGAGCCAGAAACGTTACCGCTCTCGAATGACTTAAACACGTCATCGGTTTGCGGGGCGCTGCTGCTGCCGGCCTGCTCATTCATTGCTTCAGCCCACAGATCGTCCGCAGAGATATCGTCAGACGGCTTATTACTGTCACTCATGGGGCTGTTCCTCGTTCAGCGAATTCAAAATCGGGTTAATCAGGTGTTCGACACGCAGGGCATACTGGCCATTCATCGTGCCATATTGGCTGGTTAAGACCGGCACGCCATCGACATGGGCGATAATGCGTTCCGGTTTCTCAATCGGCAGCACGTCGCCGGGTTTCAGCTGCAAAATCCGTGACAGACGCAGCGAGGTTTCGGCAAAGTGTGCAATCAGTTCCAGCTCTGAGTGCTGCACCTGTTTTACCAGGTTGTCACGCCAGTGGTTATCTTCCTGGCGCGAGTTCTCGAGCGGCGGATTGACCAGCAGTTCGCGCAGCGGCTCAATCATTGAAAACGGAATGCAGATATTAAATTCACCCACCAGGTTACCAATCTCCACCTGGAACGGCGTGTTAACCACGATGTCGTTCGGTGAAGTGGTGATGTTGGTGAATTTCACCTGCATCTCTGAACGCACATACTCGACGTCCAGTGGATAAATGGCTTTCCATGCGTCGCTGTAACCGTCCAGCGCCAGCTTCAGCATGCGACGGATAACGCGCTGCTCAGTATGGGTAAACTCGCGACCTTCTACTTTGGTCGGGAAGCGACCATCGCCACCGAACAGGTTATCAACCGCGATAAACACCAGACTGGGTGAAAACACTACCAGCGCCGTACCGCGCAGCGGCTTCAGGTGGATCAGGTTCAGGTTGGTCGGCACCGGCAGGTTGCGGGCAAACTCGTGATACGGCTGAATCTTGATCGCGCCGACGCTGATATCCGGGCTACGACGCAGCAGGTTAAACAGCGCCATACGGAAACTACGGGCAAAACGCTCGTTAATAATCTCCAGCGCCTGTAAACGCTCGCGCACCACGCGGCGCTGGGTATTCGGGTCGTAAGGACGAATATCGCCTTCCGGCCCGTTTTGTTTCTTTTCTTCTTCCGCGCTGCCACTGTCGCCGTTTAATAGGGCGTCAATTTCAGCCTGGGAGAGAATGCTATCGCCCATTGATTCACCTCAAAATGAAGGCAGTAAACAGCACATCGTTCACGGCCTGCGGAGGTTGACCTTTTACCAGTGGTGGTGCCAGCGCCTGTTTGATTTGTTCAACAAGCGCTTGCTTTCCTTGCTCCGTCGCCAGCGCCGCAGCGCTCTGACGCGAGAGCAGCAGCAGCAGACGACTGCGCACCTCAGGCAGATAGTCATTTAACCGACGCCGTGTATCCTCATCGGCCAGACGCAGGGTAAAGCCTACGTACAGCACGCGGTCAGGATCGTTGTCGGGATTGACCAGGTTAACCGTAAATGTATCAAGTGCAAAAAAGACCGGGGCGGGAGGCGGTTCGACTTTCGCCACCTCCGGCTTATCGCCCTCATGTTTATTCATCATTCGCCAGACTGCATAGCCTGCCACGCTGCAAGCGGCCAGCGTCACAATGAGCAACACCGGAATTAAGAGTTTACGTTTGCGGCCTTTAGCTTTCGCGTTATCAGACATGTTTGCAGTTACTTCCTGTGAATTATGGGCAAGCCTCTCGGCTCACCTGGACAGATTATCCCGCGTCTTAAGTCAAACAATGGGAAGAAAAGACGCGGGTTTTACGCTTACCTTCAGCGTTTGTCGCTATCAGGCAAAAGTGTCGACCGCGCCATTACCGTTTACCCGTGCCTGAAGAGCGGCGGGAACGGCAATCGGCGTGATGTCGGTGTCACTATCCTGAGCGAGAGAGAAGCGGCCATGCTGTCCATCGCGGCGCGCCTCCTGCTGTTGCTGGAAGTTCTGGCCTTGCGCGGAACTGTCACTGCTGACCTGACTCTCACCCAGGTGGATTCCGCTCTCTGCCAGCGCACTGCGCAGCTGCGGAATCGCGGCTTCCAGCGCCGCTCTGACGTGGCTATGGCCGGAAACCAGATTAATTTGTGCCTGGTCGTTATCCAGTTTCAGGCTGATCTGGATGGCGCCCAGGTCTGCCGGATGTAAGCGCAATTCGGCGTTTTGCTGACCGTTGCGGCTGAACATCACAATTTGCTGGCTTAACGCCTGCTGCCACTCATCGCTGCCCAGCTGCGCATTCAGCATCGGGGTCGAGGGCGTGCTGGTGGTCGACGACGCCATTACCGGCGGCGCCAGGCTGCTGGCGCTGGAGATCGGCGTGCTGGTGATCAGCGAATTATCGCTGGCACTGGCTTTGATGGCGGCCTGATCGTCCTGTCGGGTTAAATTGCTCAGCACCTGCTGAAAACTGCTATCCAGCGTCTGCGCGGGGCTGAGGCTGTTACTGTTCACCGCAGCCGTGCTGCTCTGGCTGGCTGTGCTACTCACCGCGGGCGCATTCAGCGCGGCGGTTTTAACCCCAGGCGAACTCTCCGCGCCGGGTTCTTTGCTCGCCTGATCGCTGCCGGTGAGCATCTGTGCCAGTGACGTCAGGCTTTTGCGCGCGCTGTCGTTCTGGACAGCCAGTTCACCCTGCGCCTCACTGACCGGGCTGACGGCTGCGCTGGTGGCGGCCGGCGTGGTCGGTAACATGGCGAACAGCGCCTGCACATTTTGCATATCGCTGGCACTTAAGGGCGCGGCTTCTGACTTGTCTTTATCATCGGCTGATTTTGTGCCGGCTTTAATATTTTCCGGCTTAAACAGTGCGCTTAGCGCCGCCGGATTATCCAGTGCGGCGATCAGGGCATTCAGTGGTGCGCCAGGCTGCGCATCGGTGTCGCTTTCTGTTTTGAGATCAGCCGATTGCGCCGCTTTTCCCTGCTGTTTCGCCAGGCTCAGCAACTGGTTTCCCAGCGCGGTCAGAAAGTCGTGCGGCAGGGCATCGGTGCCGGCAGCTGCATCGGTTGAAACTGATGTATCCGCGTCGGTTTTCACCGCCGCTTTCATGGCAATGTTTGGCAGCGTAATCATTCGCCTCTCCTCAAAGCGGCCCGTTGGGCAAATTCATCCATCCGTTTCTGGTCGAGACGGTTTTCCTGTCGTAATGCATTTTCCTCTGCCCGGGTGATCAGCGTCTGATAGGCGTTCAGCCGCTGCTGTTTCTCACGCCAGTTGATCAGCGCCTGCTCAAGACGCTGGTTCCAGTTATTGAGCTGGTTGCGGTGCTGATCGATCGCTTTTTCCAGCGTCTGAATAAACTGGTGGTAGTTGGTCCAGCGGGTGCTGGCAATCCCGGTCGACATATCGTCATTCAGCTTGTTGCGATATTCGTCCTGGTAGTCGAGCAGCATGGTCAGCTGCTCATTGGCAGCCTGCTGACCGCGACGCATATCGCCGAGATAGATGGCGGCGCGTTCCAGATCCTGTTCCGCTAAATCGCGTAGCGTGTCGATGGCATTTGCAGTTTTCATTGCCGTTACCTCGCGTTAATCGCGTCGATTAGCCGAACAGCGCATGCAGATGCAGGCAGGCGTCGTCATAATCGCTGCGTTCGAAAATGCCCTGTTGCAAAAAGGCTTCCATCTGCGGATAGAGTTTGATCGCTTTATCCAGCATCGGGTCGCTGCCTGCGGCATAGGCGCCCACGCTGACCAGATCGCGGTTACGCTGGAAACTGGACAGCAACTGCTTGAACTGGCGTACGCGCGCATAGTGGTTTTCATCAATCAGCGAGGTCATCGCACGGCTGATTGAGGCTTCAATATCGATCGCCGGATAGTGACCGGCTTCTGCCAGCCGCCGCGACAGCACGATGTGACCGTCGAGGATGGCGCGCGCCGAGTCAGCAATCGGGTCCTGCTGATCGTCGCCTTCGGTCAGCACGGTATAGAAGGCGGTAATCGAGCCGCCGCCGTCGATGCCGTTACCGGCGCGTTCCACCAGCGCCGGCAGCTTGGCGAACACCGACGGTGGATAGCCTTTGGTGGCCGGAGGTTCACCGATCGCCAGCGCGATCTCACGCTGCGCCATGGCGTAGCGGGTCAGGGAATCCATGATCAGCAGCACATGTTTGCCGCGATCGCGAAAATCTTCGGCGATGCGGGTGGCGTAGGCGGCACCCTGCATACGCAGCAGCGGCGAAACGTCAGCCGGCGCGGCGATCACCACCGAACGCGCGCGGCCTTCGGCACCGAGAATGTTCTCGATAAAATCTTTTACTTCGCGACCACGTTCGCCGATTAGCCCGACCACAATCACGTCGGCTTCGGTGTAGCGCGCCATCATGCCGAGCAGTACGCTTTTACCGACGCCCGAACCGGCGAACAGGCCCATACGCTGGCCGCGTCCTACCGTCAGCAGGGCGTTAATGGCGCGAACGCCAGTGTCCAGCACATCGGTAATCGGGGTACGCTGCAGCGGGTTGAACGGCGGGGTGATCAGCGGCGCGCGGTAACCGGTATCCGGTGACGGCAGGCCATCCAGCGGGCGTCCGCTGCCGTCCAGCACCCGGCCCAGCAGCTGCGGACCCAGCAGCATTTGCTTACCGGCCTGCGGGTTTTCACCGTTCTGCAGTGCGTACACCCGCGCGCCCGGTAAAATGCCATCCACTTCTTCCAGCGGCATCATCAACAGTTTTTGTCCGTTGAATCCCACCACTTCGCTTTCGATCTCGCTGATGGTTTTGCCATCATTACGTTCAATGATGCAGGTCGCGCCGAGCGGTAATTGCAGGCCAGTCGCTTCCAGCACCAGGCCGGTGGCACGGGTCAGTCGCCCGTAACGGCGTACCGGCTGAACCTGAGCAATTCGCTTTTCGAACGCGTCGAGCGCGCCCAGCCAGCGATTGAGCCGAGTGGTCATTACACTTCTCCTGGCGCGGCAAGGCGGCACAGTTCCTGCCAGCGCGTCGCCACGCTGGCATCCAGATCGCCATCTTCGGCGCTGAGTTTACAGCCGCCTGGATGCAGGGTACTGTCCGCCAGTAAACGCCAGCCGTGCAGGTCGAGCGTCGGGCCGAGCGTCTGCTCGATACGTTGCAGATCGTCCGGGTGCACCCGCAACTGCGGCTTGCCGTTGAACATCGGTTCCTGCTGCAGTAATCCCTGAATCTGACGCAGCAGGGCGCTGCCATCGACCGCAGTCGCCTGGCCAATTACCGAGCGGGCGGCTTCAAGTGCCAGCTGCATCAGGCGCGAGGCGATAACGCTGTCCAGCGACTCCAGCGTGTTCTGGAACTCGGTGACCAGCTGCTGCATCCGCGCCTGTAACGGCGCGTGCTGCTGCTGAGCATCTGCCAGACCCTGCTGAAAACCGGCTTCATAACCGCTTTTCTGACCTTCGGCAAAACCCTGCTGCTGACCTTCGTTGTAACCCTGGGCCTGTGCCTCTTTACGCATCTGCTGTTGCTGACGTTCGAGCAGCAGCTGCTGCTCATCAACCCCGGAATCAAATTCGGTGATCTCGGGCAGCGGCTCCGGTTCAGGCTGGTCGAAGCGGCCTAAATCGGCCGGCTGCCACAGTTGCCATGGGCGGGCAGAAAATGCATCAGACATAGGTTTCCTCGCCACCACCAATCACCATCTCGCCCGATTCGGCTAAGCGGCGCACCACCAGCAGGATTGCTTTCTGCTCGTTTTCCACCGCCGACATCCGCACCGGACCGCGGTTGGCCAGATCGTCGCGCAGGATATCGGCCGCACGGGCTGACATGTTTTTGAGGAATTTTTCGCGCAGCGGCTGTTCGGCACCTTTCAGTGCAACCAGCAGCTGCTCGGACTCCACTTCCTGCAACAGGCGCTGGATACTGCGGTCGTCCACTTCCACCAGGTTTTCGAACAGGAACATCTCGTCGATAATTTTCTGAGCCAGTTCGCCGTCGAAGTCGCGTACTGCTTCGATAACCGCTTCTTCCTGCTGCGTCTTCATCAGGTTGATGATCTCGGCTGCGGTTCTCACGCCGCCCATCTTCGCGCGCTTGAGGTTGGTACCGTCCAGCAGACCGTTGAGCACTTCGGTCAGTTCGGCCAGGGCCGCTGGCTGGACACCGCCGAAGGTGGCGATACGCAGCATCACATCGTGACGCAGACGTTCGTCGAACAGCGCCAGAATATCCGCCGCCTGACCACGCTTGAGGTGGACCAGGATGGTGGCGATGATCTGTGGATGCTCGTCGCGGATCAGGTCGGCAGCTGCCTGCGGCTCCATAAAGTTGAGCGTCTCCATCCCGCTGGTGGTTTCGCGGGTTTCGAGAATATCTTCCAGCAGGCTGGAGGCGCGCTCTTCGCCCAGTGCTTTGATCAGCACCGAACGCAGGTAATCGTTGGAGTTAAGGCTCAGCGCCGCAAACTGCTCGGCATCGGCTTCAAACTCGCGTAACACTTCCGTCAGCTGCTTGTGCGAGACCTGACGCATATTGGCCATCGCGGCGCTCAGGTGCTGCACTTCACGCTGGTTCAGGTGTTTGAAAACTTCCGCTGCGCGCTCTTCGCCGATAGTCATCATCAGGATGGCGCTTTTTTCGGTTCCGGTCAGACTCATAGCTCTTTACTCATCCATTCGCGAATCACCAGCGCAACAACGCGCGGATCGTTTTCAGACATGTCGCGGATGCGTTGACTCATCACCTCTGCGCTCATGCGGTTGTTAGACTTACGTTCCTGATCCAGCTCATCTTTGCTGAGCTGAACGCTATAGGCTTCTTCTTCTGCCGGTTCAGCGGCATGGGCAGCAGCAGCTTCTGCAGCGGCTTTCTCCGCAGCCTGCTTACGGACCAGATGCGGACGGACCAGCTTGCGATACAGAATGAAGGCAACCAGAGCAACCAACAGCCATTTACCGGCATTCATCAGCTGATCAAAGAACGCTTGCTGCTGCCAGAAGGGCAGATCACCGGTCGTCGGTTCGGTGGTATTGAACTGCGAGTTCACCACGTTCACGCTGTCGCCGCGGGTCTGGGAGTAGCCCATCGCTTCACGGGTCAGGTCTTCAATCTGCTTCAGTTGCTGTTCGTTCAGCGCAACCGCTTTCCCTTTATCGTCTTCGCGATAGTTGACCACCACCGCCACCGACAGACGCTGGACATCGCCGACGTTGAGCTTGGTATGACGAATAGTGCGGTCCAGCTCATAGTTAACCGTGTCATCACGGCGTGAGTTGGTCGGCGTGCTGCTGGCCGCGGCGGTGCTGGTGGTCTGGCCGGCATTATTCTGTCCGTTAGCATTCTGACCATTGGCGTTCTGACCGTTGGCATTCTGGCCGTTAGCTGCGGGTGCATTGACCGGCGCGGTGTTGGCTGGCGCAGGCTGGTTGGACAATGCGCCCGGTACGCCGCCCGGATAAGGGCTGCCTGATTGATCGCTGGTGCTGGTCTGACGCGAGCGAATCGCGGTAGCAGATGGATTCGCATTAGGCTGATATTTCTCATCCGTCTGCTCGCTGGTGTCGAAGTTGATCTGCGCGGTAACCTGCGCATGCACGTTGCCCTGGCCCAGAATCGGATTCAGGATCGCTTCGATACGTTGCTGATAACGCGTTTCAACATCAGAGGCATACTTCAGCTGAGCATCATTCAGATCGCGGCCGACGCTATCGGAACGGGTCAGCAGGCGACCGGTCTGATCGACCACGGTAACGTTACCCGGCGGTAAACCCGCCACGCTGCTGGAAACCATGTGGGCGATGGCCTGAATCTGACCTTCATCCAGTGCACGGCCAGGCTGCAGGGTTAAGGTGACCGACGCCGACGGTGCTTTCTGCTCACGGACAAATAAGGTGGGTTTAGGCATCGCCAGATGGACGCGGGCGGTTTTTACCGGACCCAGCGATTCGATGGTGCGAGCCAGCTCGCCTTCCAGCGCGCGCTGATAGTTGACCTGCTCGCTGAACTGGCTGATACCGAACTTCTCTTTATCCAGCAGTTCGAAACCAACCGAGCCGCCTTTCGGCAGACCCTGTTGTGCCAGACGCAGACGCAGCTCGTGGACCTTCTCATCCGGCACCATCAGTGCGCCGCCGTTCTCGGCGAAGCGGTAGGGAATGTTCATCTGCGTCAGCTGCGTGACGATTTCACCGCCATCTTCATTCGACAGATTGTTATAGAGAACGCTGTAGCTGGGCGCTTTGGCCCACAGCACCATCGCAATCACGATAGCGATAACGGCGGCGGCGGCGACGACTAAAGGAATACGCGGATTTGCGCGCAGGCGAGCGAGAAGGTCACCGAAGCCTTTCTTTTCTTGATCTTGTGTGGCGGCTGCACTCGCATTCATGACCGATTCCTGCCTGACGTAATTGACCGGGTTAGTTGAGATGGCAAAACAGACTCCCTGACCTGCGTAGATAAAATTTCCACTTCAATGCCAGGCATTATTTGTTGAAACCAAAAATTCGATGGCTGGATAAGCCGGGTTTTTTGCTGTCATTTAGCGCCTTTGTCTCATTGACAACGTGTTAGATTTTTGAACACAGAAAAACCCCACTCTTTTATATGAGGTATCGTTAATGTCCATTCAGGCAATCGACGGCGTACTGCAACAGCTTCAGGTCACCTCGCTGCAGGCGAGCAACCGCAGCAGCGAAGCCCCTAACCAGATCGATTTTGGCGCCACCATGAAAGCTGCGCTGGATAAGATCAGCGAGACGCAAACCACCGCCCGTAGCCAGGCGCAGGATTTTGAGATGGGGAAACCCGGTATCGCGCTGAACGATGTGATGGTCGATCTGCAGAAATCGTCTATTTCTATGCAGATGGGGATTCAGGTCAGGAACAAGCTGGTGTCGGCGTATAGCGATATTATGAATATGCAGGTTTAGTGGGACTGGTTGAATCCGCAATCGTGCGCACCAGAAGGCTGGCAAGATGGAGCAGGGCGCTAAGCGCGCTGACCTGCTCACAGCTATTGTTGCGAGCTGACGGCAGTCGGGCGAACCAGATGCTGTAGCGGATCGTGTGGCGAGTCGATGTGTAACCGCGTCAGCTGCAATGATATTCATCAGTTATACTGCTGGCAGACAAGGATCGCGTCGACAGTGTGCGCATACCCACTGCCCGCCGCGCCGTTCCGATTTCATCAGCCATCAGCAGGTCGCCGCGACAATGATAAAAACGTTCATCTGGTTACTTTCACTGACCTCTCTTTCTGCTTCTGCATTTACCGCGCTGCAATGTGGGCCTTTCGACCTGAAAGCCGACCAGAAGGGGACGGTTACGGTTAACGGCAACAGTGCGAAGATTAAGAGCACCACCTTTCTCAAGGCTAAAGACGATTACGATAACGTGAAGTTGCACTGGCGGGTCAAAAACGCCAAAGCGCCAGGCATGATCGATATGGATCTGGTGACCCGTGAGGGGAAATCGTTGTTGGATGCTGAGATCGTCCGCACCAGTCAGAGTCAGATAAAAATCCGCGGCAGCTACGATTGCGAAAAGAAATAATGGACGCGGCAGGGCGGCAAAGATTCAGTCTTGCCGCCTGCGAAAACGGCCTGTGTGCGTAAGGCGGTAGCGGTGACCCTGGCAATGCAGCCGGACCTGCGCAGTCACTGAAGCGAGTGCCGGCTGAATGCGGCGCGGCGTTACTTGATTAAATGACGTAAGCGGTGTTGATTATCAACCAGCCACTGTGGGAAATGCTCACTTGTCACCGGCAGAATCTGCATTTTGCGCGGGCGGTTCCAGATATCAATATTGTTCTCGACACAGCGTCGGATGTGGTCCGGATTGTTAAATTCCGGTCGGTCATGCTCCGTATGAGAAATACAGGACATTTTTTCACTGATTCGTTCATCACTCATCACCCAGGAAAAATGCCATCCGCCCTGTTTAATCACCCGGGTGCGTAAGTTGAGCCACTTCCAGCGAAGCCAGTTTTCACGGATCGACGTCCCACGGCGTTTTACGTTGCGCAGCAGTTCCGGTTGTCCTTCAAAGAACTGACACAGGGTTTTATAGGTCACCATTTTTGCCAGGGTGGCGCAGCGCGGTGTGCCGTCATCATTTAACACCCGCACGTTAAATTTAAAATTGAAATATTGCTGATGCAGCGTGGTGCATAAATGATGGTGGCTGAATTGCTCAATCGCCTCGGGTAACGGAATTTCATCGACGTCTGACACAATAATAATGTCGTCGTCTTTGGCGTCCTTCAGGCCGCGCATAATGGTATTACGTGCAATGGTTTCATTTTCCCACGGGTCAGTTTCGCCCGCGTTAACCATAGAGCTGTTTGATTTAAACGCCTGCTGATGAAAAGTCGGTACCGCATCATTCACCACATAAATAATCTTATCGCGGAAGCGGCTAAACTTTTCGATATCGAAATGGAGTTTCTCGCGTTTCTTGCCGGTGAAGGTATAAAGCGATTCAACAATGACAAAGCGGTCAACCACATGCTGAAGGGTGTTTAAACGCATCTCCAGCAGCAGGTCTTCGTCATAGTATAAAAAACAGTCATAAATCATCAGAGTAACAACACACCAAAGAATAAACCGGCCTAACCTATCAGAGCAATCTGACAAAATGAAGCACAAAAAGCTAAATTCTTGATCGTACCCTTACGATTTCTTAGCAGACAGCCGCTGATCCACCAGCAACAGGCCTGATAGCGTAGGGAACTCAGACAGCGCTCTTACACTCAGCAATCATCGTCGCTACCGCAGCGCGGATATCTGCCGCCTGGGCGTCATAAACAAAATTCACGCTGGTTTCGCTGTGATTAAATTTGTCTGTTTCGATCCAGGCAATAACGGTTCCATCACCTTGTTCAAGGTTATAGCGTTGCGCGCCGCCGGGCAGGGGATCATCCCGTTCAAGCGAAAGACGCTGATTAATCGCGGCTGAAAACAGGCAGGACTGCACCTGATAAGGATGCGCATTAAAATAGGCGGTTTGCAGATGCGGATGTAAGCCGACCCGGCCGGTATCGACGCAGCCAGCAGTAATGCTCAACATGAGCAGCAATATTATTTTCTTCATCGGTTCAAATCCCGTCACTTTTGCCTTCATCTCACTGCCCTTTACAGGACGATCCGCAAGCAGCGTGCGGCGTGAAAATTGTTTTGCCCGCCACTGCGCGAATCCCGCTCAGGGTGGTCTGAACTATACTTATCTTTTTTCTGACAGGAGGGCGAAATGATCAATCTTCGAGAGATGAATGAGAAAATTCATCAGGTGCTGCAGGCTGACGAACCGTCCGGATTCACTGAGCAAACCGCTGAACGGGTGTTAGCGGTAGTAAAGTCGTACTGGCAGGACGGCGATGAGACGATAAGAAACGACATCACGCAGAAGCTGTCGCGACTGGAACATTCTGGCGTGCCATTCCCGGAAAATTATCTCGATAAGCTATAACGTGGTCACAATAGCGGTGCGCCCCTGAACGGGGCGCGTTGCGGCGTATCAATTTGCTTTATACGGATCTTTTTTATCATCCTGACTGTCATCATTCTTGCGTGGTACTTCGCCGTGATCTTTCGGCGCGTCAGTAGCAGGATGATCGTCTTCTTCATACGCATTGCCTACGTGCGGTGCCGCTTCCGGCAGGCTCTTGCTCACTTCACCTTCGTGTTTACGTTCTTCATTGGTTTTATGTTTAAACATGGCTAACTCCTTTTGTTCAGTGTCTTAAGTCTAGACCAGCCGTCGTCAACCTGACGGGACGGAGCGGCCTGAAATAAAAAAAGCCCGCGCGAGGCGGGCTGAATCGGAGTTTTCTCTCGTGTGGTGCACGGCATTATTCGTTGCGTGTCTGTGTGCAGCGGGACCATGCTAACCGTGCCAGGCAGACGCGTGAATGGACAAATCTGTTATCTCACGTGCGGCAGGTCACAAATTAATCGATTAATAAATTCGATTGAACGGATTAGTAAAAAGCATATAGTGACCAGCGTTACCAGGAGATTGAAATTATGTTACGAGACTATTTAAAGATTGAAGCTGATGATCAGCTGATTAAAAACGGCACCGTGAGCCTGAAAAATCGCGGACAGGAAGACGTGACCGAATGGACCATCGTTAACCCGCACGGTGTCAAGAAAGGCGGCGTGACCCTGTTCGACAAACTGAGCACCCGCCGCTCATGGTGTGTCGGCTATCGCATCACGCAGACCGATCTGCACGGTAATGTGGTGGTGGATAAGCTGACTGACGCATTGTAAGTTGCCTGACCTTTGTCGTCATTTGCCGTAGTAAAGTGTGTAATTTGAAGTAATTAACCCGCATCGCAGCGGGTTTTTTTATTCAGCGCTGACGGTAACGACGCAGTTCGACCAGCGTGCCGGCCAGCCTGAGGCCATCGCGACCAGAGTGCATCAAAGGAAAATCGACGTTAACCGGCGCCAGTTCAAACTGCGTAATGCCGTTTTCCGGCTCGCGCAGCCGGTAAGTGCGCAGCAGCGCAACGTTCTGCTGCAGCGCCAGTACGCTGTCACCCGGCATCGGTGATACCGCCGGATCAATGATCACCACATCATCACGCAAAATGGCAGGCGCCATCGCCAGCTCCCCAACCCGCACGGCAAAACTGCGCTGAGAAAGTGCCATATCGTTATGCATCAGAAAATCGCATTTCACCGTACCGGCATCCTTCAGCCACGGCACCACGTCGCGCTGATTCAGTAAGGGAATCTGATGCAGCCCGGCAAATCCACTTTCGCTGAAAACAGGACCATCGCCATCTATCAGATAGGCCGGTGCGCAGCCCAGCGATTCCGCCAGCCGCAACAGATTCTCACCGCGCGGTAACGTCTCTTCTTTTTCCCACTGTGAGATCGCCACATGGGACACTTTTACCTGCTCCGCCAACTGCTTCTGCGTTAATCCCAGGTTTTTTCTTCGGTGGCGAATACGGTCGCCCAGCGTTTCGTTTTTCATCTGCTTGACATTCAGGTTAAGAATGACTTAAGTATACTTAACCCTGGTATTTAAGCAATCTTAAATTTCAGGCAGGGGACGTGCCTGTTGTAGCACGCCGTGGTGTTCCAGTGACCTTACCGGGTAGAGGGGTGCGGCATGGAAAGTAGTTTAATTACCAGTATGGGTGCGTTGGTTTTGGGTGGGGGCGCGGCGGCACTGTTCTGGAAACCGTTATTGGCGGGCATTGCGTCAATCGTAACCAGCAATCGGGCCGGCGGCGAAATTATAACCAGTTACAAAGAGCAGGTGGTGTTGCTGAAGGAGAGCAACGTACTGATACGTGAAGAGAACGATGAACTACGCGAACGACACGACAAAAATTTGCGGCGTATCTCCATGCTCGAGACCGATCTTCGGCTGATCAAAAATGCATTAGGTATTTTGCTGGCCATGACCGAGACCGATCATAGCGATAAGTTCCGCAACGAAGTCGATCGCCTTATCTCAACTCTGGAGGATCGCAGCGATGGTTACGATAAATAGTCCGGTTACACCCATGCTCCTCAAACGCAAGGTTATTCTCGGCGGCGTGATGCTCGGCTGTTCGATGATCTGCGTGCTGATGACCATTCTGTTTCTTTACGTCAATAATGCCGCCAACAAGCGGGTGGAGGAGATTCGCAAGGATTACCGCAATGTCGCCGCAAAACGAGATGCGCGGGTGGATTTGCTAACCAATCAGGTGAGTGCGCTACAGCATAAGCTCGATGCGATACCGGACCGCACCGCGATCAAAACGGTCGATAAGGTGAAGGAAGTGGTGATTGAAAGTGAGGGGCCTGCGACGCATTCCGGCCGTAAACCGTAACTTCCGATTATTCTTAGTGCGGCTTCGCTATTATCGACTAGATTTAAATCTCCGGGCGACATTTTCTTTCGAGATTTTCGCAGGAAAGGCGCCCGCAGGTTGGCCGGTTGATGAACCGCTACGCCAAATCACTTTGGATAACTGACCAGAAGGACATTTAGCATGAGCGATTCAACAGAAACCAAGACCAAAAACGATTATCTGCGTGACGTGACCTCTCAGCTAAAAGAGATGCGACACTACGCGCAAACCAACACCGAGACCCTTTCAACTCATTGGTTAGCCTTCGATGCGGGTGAATACAAAGATAAGGTGAACGCCGATCGTATCGATGCACTACTCAACAAGCAGGGTAAGATGCTGGAAGATCTGGATGCCGCCATTCAGGACATCGAGATCGAAATTAATCACAGTGAGCAGGAGAGTTAATTGACCTCCCGCTAACTGATGCGGTGGCCGGTAAAGGATTAATCGGCCACCAGCCACATTTCCGCTTCGTCGAACATCTCTTCAACTATCCGCGCAATCGTCGCTTTATCGTTCTTACTCAAATCAGTATCAATCGCGTTACGTTCCATCGGCTTGACCTTAACTTCAATGTCAGGAAACACCCGATGCACCCGTTTTTCCAGCTCTTCGAGAATCATCTCGCGAGCACCCGGCAAACCGGCTACGTTTCGCTTGTCATAAATCAACTCAACAAACATGATGGCAATCCATTCAGGGCAAAATCGCAGAGATATAATACTGTAAATAAAAACAGTGGCAAGGCGATGCGCCCGATTACGGCTAATTTTTTTTATGTTATGCCGGACTGCATCCTGGTCTGGCTTATTGCGGCATCATCGCGACATAATGGCACTCCATACATCAGGAGAAGTGCGATGCGACAACTGGTCATTGATATTCTGCTAAAACTGGCAAAAATGGACGTCGACGCGAAAGAGCTGACCGCTCAGCTCGAAGCGCAATCGCTGCTGGTTGCTGCGTTGCTGGTGCAGGCCAAACAGGACAATACGCTGACCATCACCGAGACGGTACAGGATGCGATTGTCACGGCTTCACGTTCATCGACCGAGTTTTTGCAGTCCGACGTTGACCTACTGCTGACGCACATTAATCGTCTGCTGGCGGTGGCACAGTATGTGGAAGTTAAAGGAAAGATGGCAGAAGAAGAGTAGCGACGGGAAAAAAATTCGCCTCTGGAGGTGGAAATCCAGCAACACCTCCAGAGGCAGTGCAAAAGCACTATTCGTTCAAGGACAATCACGACCGAAGTCGTACGATGAAGTTATACACTTTCCTCGTACTTGTACAACTTTATCGGTGGTTAAACCACTGGTTGGAGGTGTATAAAAAATACACCTTCCCGTCCCGCCCGATCAGAGTTCGTTTTTGATGCAAAACTCTTCCCAGCTCATCCCCAGCGATTCAGCATGTGATTTGAGATAGGTCTCGATTGCCTCAGCCGCCACGGCTTTGTCTGGTTCAGCCAGTTGAATCGAAAAAATCATTCCATCCAGATTCTTCTGACGTAAAAAGGCCGCATAGATGCGTTCAGCGTGCCATTCACGCAGCTGGCGCAGGGAAAGATTGGCAGCGCGGGCATCGCTTTCGGTCAGCTCATCAAGCGCCGCCTGGAAATCGGGATGGGCGGTAAAGAACATTTCGCGCGCCTGCGCGTAATACGCTTCTGGAGTTTTCATAGCCAGGTTCCTGAAAGTCAGTTGCAGCGCGTCAGTGTAGCGGGTTGTGCCTGACTTGTCAGGACGCGCGCAAGCAGACTGGCGCGTTAGCGGATAAATGTCGCTTAGCATCGGCTGAGTTTGCCTGAGTTGCGCGGCAGCGCTAAAAAAACCGCGCCGGGCGCGGTTGGATCAGCCAGATACCTTGCGCACCTCAGGGGAAAAATTATAACGTAGCCGCCATTGATGCGATCTTAGGGATTAAACATGAAAAAGTGGATGCTGATTGCCGCGCTGGCGCTGAGCGGATGTGCACAAATCAACGACTATGACAGTGCGGTACAAACGCCGGCACCGGCTAATCTGCAGGGTAACTGGCAAACGGTCGGTCCGCAGCGTGGCCTGATTAGCGGTCAGGCGATAGGCAGCCTGATTATCAATGCGGATGGCAGCACACTGGATTGCCGTCAATGGCAGCGGGTTATCGCCAAACCGGGCAAACTGACCTTGCTGAGCGGCGATTATGTCAACGTCACGCGTCAGGTTCGGGTAATGCCGCTGGTGGTTGATAACGGTGAACTGAACTATGACGGGCTGACGCTGCGTAAAGTGGCACGTCCAACCGTAGAGTGCCAGCAGGCGCTGGACGAAGTGGCGAAGCAACCGAAGGCCAGTGTGATCCAGAATATTGAGCCCCAGCTGTTGCACACCCGCATCACAGAAAACAATGCGGCGGCAGTCGCGCAATAAATGATGCTGGCAGGGCATTGGCCCTGCCAGAGCTTCTGTTACTCTTACTCTGCGACCACCCAGACGCTGACGCTGCCCGCGTTACAGACAAACACCGCATTACCCTGATCATCGGCGGTAATGGTTTCTTCGCGGTTCGCCAGATAATCACGCCACACCTTACCGGCATAGCCTTCGCCCATCGCCACGCTTTTCTCGCCTGCATCGCCATTCGACATGATAACCACACAGCCCGGCTGGGTTTCGGTGCCGCTGCGGCTAAAGGCGACACAGTTGGGATGGTCGAAATAGTCGGTCTGTGCGCCCCAGCCATACTGCTGGCGCGCGCGGATCAACCCTTCCAGCTCCGGGATCACCGGCATCTCAATCTTATGTTTCTCGCCGTCGCCGCCGGTATCTTCATAACTGGCACCGAACAGATCGGGATAGAAAATGGTCGGCACGCCTTGTTCACGCAGCAGAATCAGCGCGTAGGCCAGCGGTTTAAACCAGGCTTCTACCGGCGCTTCCAGCGACTGCAGTGGTTGCGTATCGTGGTTGGCGACGATCGTTACCGCATGCCACGGATCGGCGACCACCAGCGAATTAGCAAAGATCTGGCTCAGATCGTAAGCGCTGCCGGCGGTGGAGGCCTGATGGAAGTTCATGTGCAGTGGGGCATCAAACAGCATGGTTTTGCCTTCCACCTGATGCACATACTCCTGCAGCTTATCGGTTTCAAACGACCAGTATTCAGCGACGATAAACATCGGCTCTTCAGCCACTTCCTGAATGTGATCGATCCAGTCTTTATAGAACCAGGCCGGAATATGTTTCACCGCATCCAGACGAAAGCCGGTGCACGGCACCTGTTCCATCACCCAGCGTGCCCAGTACTTCAGCTCTTCGCTCACCGCCTTGTTGCGGAAATCGATGTTCGCGCCCATCAGATAGTCGAAGTTGCCCAGCTCATTATCGACCTGATCGTTCCAGCCTTCGGCGGTGTAATCGTTAATGATTTTGAAGACGCCGTTTTCATCCGGGTTTTCAATATGGTCTACGCCGCTAAAGCATTTGTGGTCCCAGACGAATTTTGAATATTTTCCGTTGCGCACCGGAAAGGTGAATTTAGTCCAGGCTTCGCATTCGACCACGTCGTCATAAATTTCGTCGCGATTGTCCGGATTGACGCGGTTGATGCTGATCTGTTCTTTTTCATCGGCACCCATTTTATGGTTAAGCACCACGTCCAGCACTACCCCGACGTTGTGGCTGCGCAGCGCCTCGACGGCTGCCAGTAACTGCTGCTTGTCGCCATATTTGGTGGCAACGCTGCCTTTCTGATCGAATTCACCGAGGTCAAACAGGTCATAGCTGTCGTAACCAACAGAATAGCCACCTGATTCCCCTTTATAGCTGGGCGGCAGCCAGGCCATGGTGATGCCAATTTCACTGAGCCAGGCGGCACGATCGGCGATTTCCGGCCACAGTTTGCCGCCATCCGGGTAATACCAATGGAAAAACTGTAATAACGTCGGGTTTTGCATCTACTGCACTCCAGGGGGATGATAAGAATCAAGTATGGAGTAAGCGGCAAAAAAGAGGCGCCGCGCTGAAAAATAAATCTCAACGCGGCGAGAGAGGGCAGATTATCAGGAGAGGGTTTCGCGTGGCACCATCACCACACCGCCCTGATTACCGTAGGCGGAAAGCACCGATTTCTGGCGGCTGTTCTGGCCGACCAGCGAAGCCAGTTCATCCATGCGCGCCTGCAACAGGCGTTTCACTTCACTTTCGTTATCCAGAATATGGCGCAATACCGGGCGCAGTTGCTCCTGAACCTGAACCGATGGGGCGGCAGCCTCTGTCGATTGCGCTAATGATTGCACCGCGCTGACATACTCCATCTCCCGGCTGATCAATTCATCCCATTCGCCCTGCGCCGCGTGACGCAGCATTCCCTGGCTGAGATCGAGTAACTGTTGGTAAACGGCAATCAGATGCGGTGCAATAATCATTAAACGGCGTCCTGAATCAGGTTAGGTTGAACCACTTCTTTCCACGCGTCCGCGATGTTGCGCAGTAAGCCTTCGACTTCTTCGACAGCTTCAACATCATTGTGCAGGTTGGCCTGCAGCAGGCGGCGCGTCATGTAGTTGTAAAGACCCAGCAGGTTATCTGCCAGCTCATCACCACTGTTTTCACTGAGGCCCTGTTTCAGACCTCCTTCAATGATATTGATGGCTTTAGAGATGGAATTACCTTTGCCTTCAATATTGCCATCCTGCATAAACAGACGAGCGCGAATCAGCGCGCTGAGCGCGCCGTCGAACAACATCACCACCAGCTGCTGCTGGCTGGCGCTCATCACGGCGCTTTCCACGCCGATTTTTGCATAGGCTTTGGTGCCGGTAGCGCTGTACATGGTCACCCCTTGTTAGGATTTACTTGAACTGCTTGATGATGTGTCGAACTGCTGCGACAGATAAGAGCTGGTGGTATTGAGCTGGCTCATGATCACATCAAGCTGGGTAAACTGTGCTTTATAGCGCGCAATATCGTCGTCGATACGATCGCTGGTGGTCTTATAGAGAGCGGTAAGATTGTTCAGCGTTTTACTGACGCCATCGGTTGCCGCCTGGACAATCCCTTTGGTTGACAGCCAGCCGGTCAGGCTGGTGGCGATAGTGGTGGTAATACCGGTGGTTTTGCCATCGCCGACAATCATCTCTTTCACGCCCGCGGCATCTTTATCCAGCGCGGCACTCACTTTGGTTGAATCAATCACCAGCGAGCCGGTGGTCGGATCGGTGGTAATGCCAATCTGTCCCAGCGACTTATAGGTTGAAGAGCTCTGCGCATTGGTCAGCATGCCTTTCAACTGGGTCTGGATAGTGCGCAGGGTGCTGTCACCCAGCAGGGCACCATTGCTGGAATCCTGAGAATCCGCACCGGCATCAACCTTGGTGTATTTAGTCAGGGTATTAAACTGATCTAACAGAGAGTTATAAGCATCGACCCAGCTGCTGATGGCGCTGGATGCCTTGGAAGTATCTTTAGTAATGGTCAGCGTCTGGTTGCCGGTCGTGGTGTCAGACAGGTTTAAGGTGATCCCTTCCAGCGCATCACTGATCTGGTTGCTGCTGTTTTCAATCGCCACATTGTTCACGGTCAGTTTGGCATTTTGCGCCGCAACGCTTTGGGTCAGCACATTGCTGCTGGCCGACGCGTCATAACCCACAATTCCCTGCAGCGTGGCGTCGCCGGTGACGGCAATTGAGGTCACTGCATTATCACTGCCGGTCTTGTTGGCGGTCATGGAAAGGCGGAAGCTGCCGTCCGATACCTTAATGATGCTGGCGGTGATACCGGCATTCGCGCCATTAATCGCGTCACGCATGCCGGTCAGCGAGGTCTGGTCACTGGACAAGGTGATGCTTTTACTGGTGCCATCTTTCAGCGTGATAGCAATGCTGCGACTGGCGACGGAGCTGTCACCTAATGCGTCGGTATTGCTGCTCTGCACCGCTGAGGTCAGGGTTTGCGCCTGCGCCAGCTGGGTTACGTTGATGGCATATTTGCCAGCAACCGTTGAACCCGAAGTGGTCGCGCTAAACGCGCTGGAGGTGCTGGTCGCAGTCGTTGCGGTAAACAGGTCAGCACTGTTCAGCTTGGTGTTGGCGGTCTGAAAAGTAGAAAGCGAACTCTTCAGCGTCGCATAAGCACTGAGTTTGGCTGTATAAGCCGACTGCTGGTTAGAGATAGGGGTCAGCGCACTTTTCTCTGCGGTTTCCAGACTGTCGAGCATAGTACTGAGTGGCAGGCCTGAACCTACGCCAAGGTTGGTAATACTAGCCATGATAATTCCTTTATAAGGTCGACAAGGAGAATGATTACCAGGGTTATCGGCCTTGATTAACTAAAGTTTAAAATTATTTGCCTTAGGGTAATGAGGTAAATAAGCACTATAGAGAAGGGTATTTCGACGACTAGAAAATTAATCAATTAAGTCTAAAGAACTGCGGCAGGGTGGCGATAACCAAAAGCGTGACAGGTTGAAGCAAAAAAATTCGCCTGGTACTAAAAAAATTCTAAAGGTTGTTTAACGGCAGACGATAACAACTTTGACGGCGCTGAAGCCGGCGGGTTGAAGCCCACACCTTAACCGAAAGACTTGATTAACAGGAAAATTTATCATGGCCCAAGTCATTAATACCAACAGCCTCTCGCTGATCACTCAGAACAACATCAACAAGAACCAGTCAGCTCTGTCTACTTCTATCGAGCGTCTGTCTTCTGGTTTACGTATCAACAGCGCAAAAGATGACGCTGCTGGTCAGGCGATTGCCAACCGTTTCACCTCTAACATCAAAGGCCTGACTCAGGCTGCTCGTAACGCCAACGACGGTATCTCTGCTGCGCAGACTACTGAAGGCGCACTGTCAGAAATCAACAACAACTTACAGCGTGTTCGTGAACTGACTGTACAGGCTCAGAACGGTACCAACTCTGATTCAGACCTGTCTTCAATCCAGGACGAAATCAAATCACGTCTGGACGAGATTGACCGCGTTTCTGGTCAGACTCAGTTCAACGGCGTGAACGTACTGGCTAAAGACGGCAAAATGTCTATCCAGGTTGGTTCAAACGACGGTCAGACTATCGACATCGACCTGAAGAAAATTGACTCTTCAACGCTGGGTCTGAAAGGTTTCTCTGTAGATAAAACTTCGGTTTCTGTTGGTGATGCAATTACCCAATTGCCGGGTGCTACCGCTGGAGCTGCTCCGGTTAAAATTGCTTTTGATGCAACTGTTGCTCAAGACCTTGGCATTACCGATACTTCAAAATTAAGTTTACACAACACCAAAGATGCAAATGGTGATTTGACCAACCAATATGTGGTTCAGAATGGCGATAAGTCATACGCAGCTACAGTTGGAGCTGATGGTAAAGTCACTCTGAACAAAGCTAACGTAACCTACACTGACGTTAAAAACGGTATTGATTCAGCCACTCAGTCTGGTCAACTTGTTCAGGTTGGTGCTGATTCAACCGGCGCGCCAAAAGCGTTCGTATCAGTTCAGGGTAAAAATTACGGTATTGCAGATGATGCACTTGTTAACGATGGTGGTGATGCAACCGCAACAACTCCTACTACAACAGGTACTACTGTTGAAAATGCTACTGTTAACCTGAGCACTGGCACTACTGGTGGCGCAACTCCTACAGCGGTTACTGCTACTGATGAATTCGCAGGCGCATCAACCTCAGATCCATTGGCTCTGATTGACAAGGCTATCGCATCTGTTGATACCTTCCGTTCAAGCCTGGGTGCGGTACAGAACCGTCTGAACTCAGCGGTAACTAACCTGAATAACACCACCACTAACCTGTCTGCAGCACAGTCTCGTATTCAGGATGCTGACTACGCAACTGAAGTTTCAAACATGTCTAAAGCGCAGATCGTACAGCAGGCGGGTAACTCAGTGTTGGCTAAAGCTAACCAGGTTCCACAGCAGGTTCTGTCTCTGCTGCAGGGCTAATCGCCTTACCTCTGAACATAAACCCCGCTTCGGCGGGGTTTTTTTATGCCTGCCATATATCCTTTTTGCCGTTAGTTTGTCTGAATCAATCTACAAAGAATCCAGCCAAAGAATAGCTAAGTCAGCGCTAAGCATTCGTTACTTTTTCAGCCACAGCGCGATGAGCCGTTTCTGCCAGGCAGTGTTTAAAAGTAAACAAGACAAACTTTAACCCATGGTTATCACCTGGGTGTGCAGCCCGTGTTGCGCTTTTGATTTGAGTTTATGATGAAGAAAAAGGTATCATTTCATTCATGGAAATATTTTGTTACCTGGATGAAATGAATCTACATGCACACTTTCATTATCAATCTCGATTCTTCAACTGAACGGCGCGCAACGATTGCTAAACAATGTGAAACTGCAGGAATTCCCTATCAGTTTATTCCTGCCGTAAATGGTAAGCAGCTGAGCCAAAAGGAAATTTCTCAGCATACCCGCTCGGTCAACTATGCTTTTAAACCGGGTGAAATAGGCTGTGCGTTGAGTCATCTGAAAATTTACCAAAAAATAGTTGATGAGAATATTGCGCAGGCATTGATTCTGGAAGACGACGCGTTATTAACCGAACAGTTACCTGAAGTCTTATCCAGCCCTGCAATGCAACTTCCTGTAGATAAGCCTGTGGTGGTGCTGTTATCGCAGGTTAATAAATTTGTTAATAAGGTTGTCGCGCAAATAACGCCAACCACCGGTCTTTATCCGGTATACAGTGCCACTACCTCTCATGCCTATGTGATTAATCTCGAAGCCGCCAGACGACTGCTGAAGCTGCTTTACCCGGTCTGGATGGCAGCTGATAAATGGTGTCTGTTCGAGGAGCATGGCGCATTCCGGTTATTGGCTGTCTATCCTGCGCCGGTGTTACTGCATGACGTGGCGCAACATACCACCATTCAGCAGTTTGATGATGTTGACAATCACAACAGACAAAAACGGGCGATCTGGACCAGCATAATGGCGAAACGGCCACTCAGCGCAAAAATCCGTCAGCGTTATCGCCGGGCGGTGGTACCGCTTCTGAACCCGATTGTTGATGTCAAAGCCGGGCTAAAAGAGTCGGGCCAGTAACACACCCGGTATTCAGAGGTGCAGGCATAGCTTTCCAGCAGAATTAACCCCCCGTGCCACGGGGTAGCCATGCCGGCACAGTTGCTGAGATCCCTGACAGCAGAGCCGGCGCAATGTCAGCAAAAAAGACACTGCGCTGCGCTTATTCACCCCCCGGTTACAGTTCCCCTCCAGCCTGCCGATAACTCCTTGCAGAACAACATCACTTTTGATCCATTTTCCTTATTTTGTGGAGTGTCTATGCGCTTCAATTATGACTTGTTACCGGGTGAGCGGCTGACCTTTGAGGAGATCGCGCTGCGCTATGCCCAGCAATATCCTGAGGAGAAGGAGCTGACGGCGCGCGCGCTGCTCAGCCCATCAACCAGCTTTCGCACCCTGAAAATCCGTGCGGTGTTTGCGCAGGAAGAGAGCAACAGTCCGCTGGAGGATCTGCTGTTCATCGCCAATGATAATGAACGTAAAAATTACCTGCGCCGCTTTGAGCACTACCTGAAGCAAAACCTCTCTTTCCTCTATTTCCGCCGTAGCGAGAAAGAGAAACGCGATAATCTGTGGAAGGTGATGGGCAGCAGTCAGGTGTTCGCGATGATCGATCCCCATTCTGCTACCGCCCAGAACCTGCTCAACAGCCGCGGCTACAAACTGGTACTGATGCACCAGGATGAGGAAGAAGCTTACTGGCAGCTGTTCAACCCGCAGGCTAATCCCTGTTTTCCTCAGTCACGCCGCATTCAGTTCATCGTGGTGCTGAGTACGCCGCAGCACAAGGTGCCTGCCGCAGTGATGCCGGGCACCGAAGTGGGACGGCGGGTGAAGGCAAGAGTACTGCAGCGCGCCAGCCAGGCCGAGTTCAGCGCCGGCGTCAAAGCGCGCTACGGCGCCTGCGTGATGACCGGCACCCGGCTGACCGATCGGCACAACTGGCCGTGGGTAGAAGCCTGTCATATCGATACGCAGGAGAATGATGAAGGGGGGCTGGCGGATAACAGCGTCGACAACGGCTTATTCCTGCGTAGCGATCTGCAACGGCTTTTCCTCAACCGACTGATAAGCATTGATGGTGAGTCGGGACAGATCCAGATACACCCCAGCGACGAAGCGCAGACCAACATAAGCCCTTATTATCAGGAGCTAAATGGCCGTATCTGTAGCCTGTGGTCGGCGGTGCCACCCGCGACGCGCCAACGGCTGCGGGCGCGACGCTAGCCAATGTGAAGGGGGACCGAAGGATCGGCTCCCCTGACATAACAAAAATGAAATAACCTCGTTTTACCCCGCCTATTCCCCCAATCAATAACCCTACAGAATTGGATAATCATGCCGATAACTTCATTAACGCAGGGTAGTCAACGTGAACGATCTCTATACCGCCGAAGGCGTGATGGACAAGCATTCGCTCTGGCAGCGCTACGTGCCGCTGGTGCGCCATGAAGCGCTGCGCCTGCAGGTTCGTCTGCCAGCAGCGTTGAGCTGGACGATTTGCTGCAAGCCGGAGGTATCGGTCTGTTAAATGCCGTGGAGCGCTATGACGCGCTACAGGGAACAGCCTTTACCACCTATGCCGTGCAGCGTATTCGTGGCGCAATGCTGGATGAGCTTCGCAGCCGGGACTGGGCACCACGCAGCGTTCGTCGTAACGCGCGCGAGGTGGCCGGCGCAATGCATAAGGTGGAACAGACGCTGGGTCGTGCTGCCTCCGAGCAGGAAGTCGCGCAGCAGTTGAATGTTTCGATGGAGGAGTACCGGCAGATCCTGCTGGACACCAACAATAGTCAGCTCTTTTCCTACGACGAGTATCGGGAAGAACATGGCGACAGTGCGGAACTGGTGACGGAAGGGCATGAAGAGGCCAACCCGCTTCATCAGTTGATGGAAGGGAGTCTGCGTGAGCGCGTCATCGAAGCGATCGAAGCGTTACCCGATCGTGAAAAGATGGTGCTGACACTGTACTACCAGGAAGAACTGAACCTGAAAGAGATTGGCGCGGTGCTTGATGTGGGGGAATCCCGTGTCAGCCAGCTGCACAGTCAGGCGATTAAACGTCTGCGGGCCCGACTTACGGGAGCGCGCTAGCAGTATCAGTTCCTGGCGATTCAAAAATATAAGAAACCGGGGACTCAGCAATGGGAGCCAAGACCAAGGCCAGACCGTTAAGTCGTTATCTTAAAGACTATAAACACAGCCAGAGCAACTGTTCACACTGTGGCAAGGTATTAGATCGAATGGCGCTCGTTTTTCGTGGCCAGATCATCAATAAAGAGGCCATCGCTCGGATGGACCAGATGATTGATGAGCAACTGTGGCTGAAACTTCAGCCAGAACTGACTGCGCTCTGTCGCTTTTGTAGCGATATTTTTTGTAATACCCATCCTAATTACTTCGACATTATGGCGTTCAAACAGTATTTGTTCGAACAGACAGAGATGAGCCCCAGCACCATACGGGAATACGTGGTGCGGCTGCGTCGGCTGGACGACATGCTGAAAGCGAAAAATTTCCCGGCCGATCGGCTGCAGGGCAATAGCTGGCATCAATGTCTGGAAAGCGACCTGCCGGATGCGGGCAATAATAATTACCGTATTGCGCTGCGCAAATACGATCAGTTCTTAGGGTGGCAACAGGGCTAACGCTCCGCTGCGCACCCATTGCTCCCCCGCGTACCGCCGGTACGTCCCCGCCATTTTCACGCTGCTGAAAAGGGCGGGACGGGGGAGCACGCCTGTTTTGCCCATCACCGCATCTCCCGCCACCTGAATCAGGGTGATCCTTTTCGCATCTTCTGCAACACTGTAAGGATAATTTCCAATGCCCGAATGGAGGCAGCATTGTCTTTACATCTTTTACACCAGTTTCCCCGCCTTGAACTGCTGGGCGCGCCAACCCCGTTAGAGCATCTGCCACGACTCTCCGACTATCTCGGCCGCGATATTTTCATCAAGCGCGATGATGTCACGCCGGTGGCGATGGGCGGCAACAAGCTGCGTAAGCTGGAGTATCTGGCGGCCGACGCGCTGCGCGAAGGGGCCGATGTGCTGCTGACTGCCGGAGCGATTCAGTCCAACCATGTGCGCCAGACCGCAGCCGTCGCGGCCCGTCTGGGTCTTAAATGCGTTGCCCTGCTGGAAAACCCAATCGGCACCCATGCAGAAAACTACCTGAGCAACGGTAACCGGCTGCTGCTGGATCTGATGGACGCCGAGGTGATTATGGTTGATGCGTTGGATCGTCCGGCGGAGCAGCTGGCGGAACAGGCAACACGGCTTGAGGCGCAGGGTTTCCGGCCTTATATCGTGCCGGTCGGCGGCTCGAATACGCTGGGTGCGTTAGGCTATGTCGGCTGCGCGCAGGAGATTGCCCATCAGAGCGAAGAGGTGGTGGATTTTGCCGCCGTTATCGTCGCCTCTGGCAGCGCCGGCACCCATGCCGGGCTGGCGGTTGGCCTTGAACAGTTGTTACCGGATACCGAGCTGGTGGGGGTGACCGTTTCCCGTCAGGCTGAGGCTCAGTTGCCGCTGGTTGAGCGTCTGCGCCAGCCACTGGCAGCCCAGCTTGAAGTGCCCGCTACCGCGCCGATTACGCTGTGGGATGAGTATTATGCACCACGCTACGGTGAACCGAACGACGAGGGCATGGCGGCGGTGAAACTGCTGGCGCAGCTGGAAGGCATTCTGCTGGATCCGGTCTATACCGGTAAGGCGATGGCGGGGTTGCTGGATGGCATCAGCCAGAACCGTTTCCGCCGGGAAGGCCCGCTGCTGTTTATTCATACTGGCGGCGCGCCGGCGTTATTTGCTTATCATCCTTCGGTCTGAGACAAGCAAAAAAAACAGTTTATAATCTTGCCGTTATCACGATGGACCGGTAGCAATGTAGCGGCGTTGCCGTTATAAAATACACACAACACAATCAATAATGGGGTGAATATGACCTTTTCTCTTGTACGTCGCCAGTTGGTGATGGGCGTGATGGCCGTGGCGCTGGTCGCGGGCGTCAACGTTAAAACCTTCGCAGCTGAAAATCTGCTGAATAAAATTAAAGAGCGCGGCACGCTGCTGGTGGGACTGGAAGGTACCTATCCGCCGTTCAGCTTCCAGGATGAGAACGGCAAGCTGACCGGCTTTGAAGCGGAGTTCGCGCAACAACTGGCGCAGCACATGGGCGTTAAGGCCAGCCTGAAACCAACCAAGTGGGACGGCATGCTGGCCTCGCTGGATGCGAAACGGATTGATGTGGTGATTAACCAGGTCACCATCTCTGACGAGCGCAAGAAGAAGTATGACTTCTCTACGCCGTATACCATCTCGGGCATTCAGGCGCTGACCATGAAAGCCAACGCCGGTAGCATCACCAAACCTGAGGATCTGGCAGGTAAAAAGGTCGGCGTCGGTCTGGGTACCAACTACGAACAGTGGTTGCGTGAGAACGTGAAGGGCGTTGATGTCCGTACCTATGATGATGACCCGACCAAATATCAGGATCTGCGTTCTGGCCGTCTGAACGCCATTCTGGTGGACCGCCTGGCAGCACTGGATCTGGTGAAGAAAACCGGCGATACCATGGCCGTAGCAGGCAACGCTTTCTCCCGTCAGGAGTCTGGCGTGGCGGTGCGTAAAGGCAATGACGATCTGCTGAAAGCGATTGATCAGGCTATTGCAGAGATGCAGAAAGATGGCTCACTGAGCAAGCTGTCTGAAAAATGGTTTGGCGCGGACGTGACTAAATAATGCAGGAAAGTCTTCAACTGGTGCTGGATTCAGCACCTTTTTTATTAAAAGGCGCGCTGTTTACGCTGCAACTCAGCATCGGCGGAATGTTCTTCGGCCTGGTGCTGGGGTTCATTCTGGCACTGATGCGGCTGTCACGCTTCTGGCCGGTTAGCTGGCTGTCGCGGATCTACGTTTCGATCTTCCGCGGTACGCCGCTGATCGCCCAGCTGTTTATGATCTACTACGGCTTACCGCAGTTTGGTATCGAGCTGGATCCGATTCCCTCCGCCATGATTGGCCTGTCGCTGAATACCGCGGCTTATGCGTCGGAATCACTGCGTGGCGCAATCTCTGCGATTGAGCGCGGCCAGTGGGAAGCGGCGGCCAGTATTGGCATGACGCGCTGGCAAACACTGCGCCGGGTGATACTGCCGCAGGCGGCACGGACCGCGCTGCCGCCGCTGGGTAACAGCTTTATCAGTCTGGTAAAAGATACCTCGCTGGCGGCGACCATCCAGGTGCCGGAGCTGTTCCGTCAGGCGCAGCTGATCACCTCGCGTACGCTGGAAGTGTTCACCATGTATCTGGCTGCCTCGCTGATTTACTGGGTGATGGCGACGGTGCTGTCCGCCCTGCAGAACCGGCTGGAGCAGCATGTTAATCGTCAGGATCAGGAGTCGAAATGAGTGCCATCGAAGTCAGAAAACTGGTGAAATCCTTCAATGGCCAGACGGTGCTGCATGGCATCGATCTCGACGTAGCGGCAGGCGAAGTGGTGGCGATTATCGGTCCCAGCGGTTCGGGTAAAACCACGCTGCTGCGCAGTATCAACCTGCTGGAAGTGCCGGACAGCGGCACCATCCGGGTGGGGGATATTACCGTTGATGCGGCGCTGGCGCAGAGTAAACAGAAAGAGCAGGTGCGTCGTCTGCGCCAGCAGGTTGGCTTTGTCTTCCAGAACTTCAATCTGTTTCCCCACCGTTCGGTGATGGAGAACATTATTGAAGGGCCGGTAATCGTCAAGCGCGAAGCCAAAGCGGACGCGGTGGCACGTGCCCGTGAGTTGCTGGAGAAAGTCGGACTGCATGGCAAAGAGCAGAGTTACCCGCGCCGTTTGTCAGGCGGTCAGCAGCAGCGGGTGGCCATCGCCCGGGCGCTGGCGATGCGGCCGGAGGTGATTCTTTTTGATGAACCGACCTCGGCGCTGGATCCGGAACTGGTTGGCGAGGTGCTTAACACCATCCGCGCCCTGGCCGAAGAGAAACGCACCATGGTTATCGTCACGCATGAGATGAGCTTTGCTCGCGACGTGGCTGACCGCGCTATTTTTATGGACCAGGGCCGCATTGTGGAGCAGGGCGAGGCGAAAGCGTTGTTCAGTAACCCGCAACAACCGCGAACCCGTCAGTTCCTCGACAAATTTCTGAGTCAGTAACGCCGCAGCTTCCTTCGGGAAGGCTGCGTTAACCCGTTTAAATAACGCTGTTTTTCCGTAAAATAACCCTGCTGCTAAGGGGTTATTCGCGCTGAAAGTCATCGCTATCATATATTTTTAAATCTCCGTTAAACCTTTTGGCACATCTGACAAAACTTTTCTGTTCATCGTTTATTACATGGCTTTTAGAGTTGCCACTTTCTCTTATTTAAACCGTGGTGACTCTCCAGTAATATTATCTTTTTCACCGCAATAAGGGTAAATAAAGCCGCTGCCTGGCTATTTATTGATAAGTGTAAGGAAACGTTCAGCTCGGTAAATAACTGTAGCATCAGGACCACGCCGCATTTTTTAAGACTTTCGCTATATTCACCACCGGTTCAATGACGAATAATCGCTGGATAACCATAAAAGCAATACTGATTTCCTCGCTTTTACTTTTCAGCATTCTGACCTACACAGCAGGAGTCATTGAATGAACAACACCAAGCCAGAGCAAATAATGTGGGTGAATACCCTGAAAGGGGCCTGTATATTACTGGTGGTCCTGTACCACACGGTGCTGCCGGGTTTTGAAGGGACGCTGAAATATCTTTCTGCCGGATGGCTACCCGCTGAAATATGGGTGCAGTTTAATACGGTCCTGTCACCGTTACGTATGCCGGCGTTTTTCTTTGTTTCAGGCCTGCTGGCGACCAACGGTATTATTAATCGACCATGGAAGCAGGTATTTACCAGCCGGATCACCAATCTCTTTTATCTCTATATTTTGTGGGGCTTTATTCAGTGGTGGTCGATTCTCGGCATCTCCACCGAAATTACCGGTCAGCGTATTTCCCAGAATCTGAATGCAGCCTATGCGGGGTCGCTATTAGAATTTCTTAAGCTAACGTTTATGGCCATGAGCACCTCATGGTATCTGTACGGGCTTGGTCTCTATTTCCTCTGCGCCAAAGTTTTTCGCCAATATAAACTGGTGCTGATGGTGGCGGCGATTGTGCTGAACTATCTGGCGGTGGAGAAAATTATTCCCTACTGGGGACCACAAAGCCTGGCGCAATATTTCCTGTTCTTCCTGCTGGGCGCTTTCTGGAGTCAGACTATGCTGCGCCTCAGCGAATGGCGGCGTGAAAACCTGATGCCGTGGGCCGTACTGGCGGCGCTGGCGGGCATTCACGTTATTTTCGGGCTGGATAAGAGCCTGTTCATGTGCATTCTGGCGGTGCTGTTCAGTATCGCGGCCTGTCGCTGGCTGAATCAGCATTTCAGCATGCGCTATATGAACTGGATCGGCCGCAATACGTTGCAGATTTATGTGATACACCGCATTTTCATTGAGTTTTTCGGCATGTCAGCGATTCTGTTTGCCCAGCGTCACCATCTGTTTAATCAGGCGTGGTTTTCGTTCCTCTGGGCCTGTTTCTATCCGGTGGCGATTGTCGGGATCTGTTCGCTCTGCTCGGTGGCGCTCTGGTCGCTGACCAACCGCGGATTGGGACAGTCGCTGTTTATATTTCCGACGCTGATGAAGCGGGAGCGAGCCAGTGAGGTTTCGTGAATGCGCTTAGCCGCGGGCTGCCGGGGCAGGGTAGTCGCCCTCGGTATGGGCGGGTTACGTTTGCTGCGGGCTGACAGTGAGCGGGTTACGCCTGGCGGCGGGCTGACATTGAGTAATGTTGCGCTTGCTGCGGGCTGACATTGAGTGAGC